>NZ_JBGGKT010000010.1:0-217323 GCF_041287115.1 Mycobacterium sp. pV006
CACCATCAACGCACTCGAAGCCGACGGCAACCGCGTCATCATCAACCGCCACAGCGGCACCGCCCTCACAGACGCCACCGTCATCGCCGTGCGACCCGGCCCCGAATTCACCAAGTGGGTCTGGGACGCCCAACGCGACGACCGCATCCAAGTCCCCGCCGGACGCACCTACTTCGTCGACGTCGAATAACGGACTGCAGAGGAATCGGGGCGCCCCGCGAGGGGCGCCCCTTTTTCGGTGTGGTGCTTCTGCTCTCGAATAGCACTGCACCGCGTACAGATTCGGCCAACCGTCGCTCAATTCCTGCCAGCGGAAATGAACGGCGGGATCGGCAGGTTTCACCCGTCAGATCAGTCAAGATCGACCACCACGCCAGAGGGGACAGGACAATGAAGACCTTCGTCACCACCGCCACCGTCGCCGCCGCTGCCGGCTTCTC
Source organism: Mycobacterium sp. pV006 (assembly GCF_041287115.1). Lineage (NCBI taxonomy): Bacteria > Bacillati > Actinomycetota > Actinomycetes > Mycobacteriales > Mycobacteriaceae > Mycobacterium > Mycobacterium sp. pV006. The sequence goes on from NZ_JBGGKT010000010.1 coordinate 441, forward strand.
CGCCGCCATCTTCGGCCTTGCCGCTCCCGCCGCTGCAGCCCCGTCGGGCTCCGGCGATGCCCACGCCACCATCAGCCAACTGGAAGCCGACGGCAACCGCGTCATCGTCACCCGCCACGGCAACACCGCCCTCAAGGACGCCACCGTGGTCGGAGTCCGGCCCGGCCCGGAGTTCACCAAGTGGGTCTGGGACGCTCAGCGTGACGACCGCATCCAGGTCCCCGCCGGACGCACCTACTACGTCACCATCAAGTAGCGCCACCGACCCGGAGAGGGGCGCCCCACTCGGGGCGCCCCTTTCTGGTTTTACAGGCCGCTGTCCCGCAGCACCGCGCACAACGCGGAAACCGCTGGAGCGAAGGCATGTTCGGCCGGTGCAGAGAATCCGACGATGAGCCCGTCGGTGGGTGCGGCGCCGGCGGCGGGGTGCCGCATGATCGACAGGCCTTCGAGCGCGATACCCGCCTGCGCAGCTCGACGCATGACTTCGGGTTCAGCACCGTCGGGCAGGCCCACCACCAGGTTGACACCGGCCGACAAGCCGGCCACCGACACATCGAATTCGGCGAGCGCCGACACCAACGCATCCCGACGGCGACGGTACCGCAGTCGCATGCGGCGGATGTGACGGTCGTAATGGCCTGCAGACAGGAACTCGGCGAAGGTCAGCTGACTGATCACATTGACGTAGAACTGTTGTCCGCCCGCAGTTTCCAGTACGGGTTCGATCAACTGATCCGGCAGGACCATCCAACCCAGTCGCAGCGCCGGCGACAAACTCTTACTGGTCGAACCGAGGTAAGCCACCTGCGACGGTGACAGCGCCTGCAGGGCGCCGACCGGTTGGCGGTCGTATCGGAACTCGCCATCGTAGTCGTCATCGAGGATGAATTTCCCTGTGCGTTGCGCCCATTCGATGACTGCGGTGCGGCGGGCGGGATGCAGTGCCATTCCGAGAGGCTGGTGATGTGCGGGCGTCAGGAGTGCCGCAGACACGTCGAGGGCGTCCAGTTCGGACACGCGGGCGCCGTGCTCGTCGACTTCGATGGGGATCGTCGGAATGCCGTAAGCGGCGATCGCATCCCGGAACAGGTGCAGCCCGAATGCTTCGAGCACAATCGGGCCGCCCAGCACACGCGCCAACAACTCCACGGCATGCCGTACTCCGGCGCAGATGACGATCGACTCCGGCGACGCACGCACTCCGCGGGCCCGCGCCAGGTACTCGGCCAGGGCCGCGCGTAGTTCGGGCCGGCCTCGCGGATCGCTGAGGTGCAATGCCTCGTTCGGTGCGGTCGTCAGGGCGCGCCGGGTGGCCGCTACCCACTGGGTGCGGGGGAACTGCGAGACGTCCGGGGAGCCGGGCATCAGGTTGTGTGCCGGTCGGATCCCCGAACCGCGCGGGCGGACCGGCGATGCGGAGCGCGCGACGTTGACGACCCAGGTGCCCGCGCCCTGCCTGGAACCCAGCCATCCCTCCGCGACCAGGTCCGCATACGCGTCGGCGACGGTGTTGCGGGCCAGTCCGAGGTCGGCCGACAGGGTGCGTGACGGCGGGAGCCGGGTTCCAGGCGGTAGGCGACCCGACCGGACGGCGTCCCGTAGCGCGTTGACCAGGGCGTCCTTCGCGCCGCGGGTACCCGGGGCCAGGGTCGGTGCCAGGTCGAGATGAAGGTCCCAGCTACCCGGATTGGCCCATGAATCCACTCGTATATTGAACCATCGTTGCGGGACATTCGGGATTACCGTCGGTCATATGACACAGACACTCAGCGAACCCAGATTCAAGATGTACAAGGCCTCGCCGGAGCTCTACCAGGCGATGATGGCGCTGGAGACGGCATCGCGGAAGGACCTCGAACCGGACCTCGCCGAACTGATCAAAACCCGTGCGTCGCAGATCAATCGGTGCGCGCTATGCCTGGACATGCACATTCGCGACGCCCGCAAGCACGGGGTCGACGAGCAGAAGCTCGATCTGCTTCCTGCCTGGGAGGAAGCAGGCGACATCTTCACCCCGCGGGAGCAGGCGGCGCTCGCACTCACCGAGGCGATTACGGTACTGGGGCACGGCGGCGTCACCGACGAGGTCTACCGGCGGGCAGTCGCCGAGTTCAGCGAGCGGGAACTCGGCCAGGTGGTCGCGATGGCGGTGACGATCAACGCGTGGAACCGCATCAACGCTTTCGCGCAGACTCCGCCGCCCAAGCGCGACAACCAAGTGCCATAGGACCCTAGCTGCCGGACCGGCCGGCGCTGACGATTGAGGCATGGACGCTTCAATCACATCCGACGCACCGGTCACCGAGCTGACCGAGTCCGAGAGTTGGCAGTTGCTGGGCGGCGTGTCACTGGGCCGACTGGTCACCACGGTCAACGGTTGGACCGAGATCTTCCCGGTCAACTTCGTCGTGCAGGACAAGACGATTCTGTTCCGCACTGCCGAGGGCACCAAGCTGCTGACCACCGTGCTCAATGAGAACGTGTTGTTCGAAGCCGACGACCACAGCCTCGTCGAGGGATGGAGTGTGGTGGTTCGCGGCAGGGCCAAGCTGGTCGCCGGCTCGAACGACACCGTCAAAGCTCAGCGGGCCGGGCTCTACCCGTGGGTCGCCACACCGAAGTCGAGGTTCGTCCGGATCACACCGCAGTCGTTGACCGGCCGGCGATTCGTGTTCGGACCCGAGCCCGACTCCGACGGCTTGAGCAGCTGACCCTCGTCACACCCAGTAGGGCACGCGGGCGCGGTACTGGCGCATTGCGAAAGCGGCGAATGTCCAGCCGATGAGCGTCAGCGCGATCACGACCAGCCAGTGCCGCAGTTCCTGCTCGGCACCCAGCAGCGGTGCGCGCACGATGTCCAGGTAGTGCAGCAGCGGGTTGAGCTCGACGATCTTGGCCCAGCCGCCCGCACCTTGGGCCTGCAGGGTGGACTCGTTCCAAATGATGGGCGTCATGAAAAACAGCAACTGGACCAGGCTGGCCAGTAACGGGCTGATGTCGCGGTAGCGGGTGGCCAGAATGCCGAAACACAAAGCCACCCAGACACAGTTGGCCGCGATCAACGCAAGCGCCGGGATGAACGTCAGGTCCGCCCAACTCCACGGTTTGGGGTAGATGATCGCGATGATGACGAAGATGATGATGTTGTGCGCGAACAACAGCATCTGCCGCCAAACCAGACGGTAGACGTGCACCGACAGCGGTGTCGGTAGCTGTTTGATCAGGCCCTCGTTGGCGACGAAGACGTCGGCGCCCTCCAGGATCGACGCGTTGATCAGGTTCCAGACGATCAGCCCGAGTGTGACGTAGGGAAGGTGTTCGGACAGTTCGAGTTTGAACAACATCGAGTACAGGCCACCCATGGCGACCGCGGTGGTGCCGGTGGCGATGGTGATCCAGAACGGGCCGAGCACCGAACGGCGGTACCGCTGCTTGATGTCCTGCCAGCCCAGGTGTAGCCACAGTTCCCGTTTGCCGTAGCCGTCGACCAGATCGCGCCACGCCCGCGCGAAGGTCCGGGACTGCGCCGCGGCGTCCATGATCGTCATCTTTTGGTCCCGAACCTTTCGCGGCGGCCCAACCGCCGCAACCTCATCCACTCCCGCAGGCCAGCGGGGTCACGTCTGGTGATCAGGAAGTACCAACCGAAGCGCAGCCATTCCTGGGGGAGCAGCTTGCGCATGCCCGGCTGGGACTGCAGGTATCCGCGGTTGCGGTAGGTGTAGAACCGCTTGGCCTCGTTGTCGGGGTACTGCGTGTGCATCCGCCCGCCGAGGATGGGGCGGAACTCGTCGCCACCCTGCGGATGGAGGTACACCGCGGTCAAGCACGTCCCGAAAGGCAGCCCGCTGCGCTGCAGTCGGCGATGGATCTCGGTCTCGTCGCCGCGCATGAACAGTCGCAAGTCGGGCACCCCGACCGCCTCCAGCGTCTCCGCGCGGAACAACGCGCCGTTGAACAGGTGCGAGATACCCGGCATGAAGTCGGGAAGCGTGGCGTCGGTCCGCAGTTCGCTGACATGGCGACGCCACACCAGGCCGCGGCGCAACGGGAACGCCAGCCGGTCGGGATCGTCGAGATCGCAGATCATCGGCGACACCTCAGCCAACCCGTGTTTCTCCGCGCAGTCCAGCAGGGTCGCCAGAACCTCGGAGTCCTGGGGCCGTCCGTCGTCGTCGGCGAGCCAGACCCAGTCGGCGCCGAGTGCGAGCGCATGCAGGATGCCGAGCGCGAAACCACCTGCGCCACCGAGGTTGCGGCGCGAACCGAGGTAGGTGGTCGGCAACGGCTGGCCGGTCACCAGATCCCGCACCCGTCCGTCCCCGTCGTCGGAGAAGTCGTTGTCGACGACGATCAGATGGTCGGGACGACGGCTCTGCGCGGAGATCGCGTCCAACGACTTGGCCAGCTCGTCGGGGCGGCGGTGGGTGACGACGACCGTGCAGATGCGCTCAGGTGCCACATGGTCTTCGCGCAAGCGCTCATCTGCCACATGGTCTTCGCGCAAGCGCTCATCCACGCGCCGTCTCCTCGAGTACCTCGCGAACGTGCCGAGCCGCGTCCTCACCCTCGTAGGCGCGCACGACGTCCTCGATGCCACCCTCCATCTTGATGGTGCCGTGGTCGATCCACATGGCCGTGTTGCACAGCCGAGCCAGGAACTCGTTGGAATGGCTTGCGAACACCAGGATCCCGGACCGGGCGACCAGATCCGACAGTCTGCTCTGCGCCTTCTTCAGGAACTCCGCGTCCACCGCGCCGATGCCCTCGTCGAGCAGCAGGATCTCGGGATCGATACTGGTGACCACACCCATGGCGAGCCGGACGCGCATACCCGTGGAGTAGGTGCGCAGCGGCATCGACAGGTAGTCGCCCAGTTCGGTGAACTCGGCGATCTCGTCGATCTTGCCCAGCATCTGCTTGCGGGTCTGCCCCAGGAACAGTCCGCGGATGAGGATGTTCTCGAATCCGGAGATCTCCGGGTCCATGCCGACGCCGAGGTCGAAGACGGGTGCGACGCGGCCCCGTACCGTGGCCACGCCGCGCGTCGGCTCGTAGATGCCCGAGAGCAGACGCAGCAGGGTCGACTTCCCGGCCCCGTTGTGGCCGACCAACCCGACGCGGTCGCCCATCTTCAGGGACATGGTGATGTCGCGGAGCGCCTCGATGACCACGACGTTGGACTCGTTGCGTCCGATGGCCCCGCCGGCCTTGCCGAGGAAGGCCTTCTTCAACGACCGCGTCTTGGCGTCGAAGATCGGGAACTCGACCCACGCGTTGCGGGTCTCGATGAAGGGTTCGGAAGGACCGCCCACGCCCGGTCTCACAAATACTGGCCGGTGCCGGGGTGGCCCGGGGTTCCGCGTTGGCCGGGCATGCCCGCGCCGGGTGGCAGCGCACCTTGGCGCATCTGCTCGAGTTGTTGACGCGCGGCCATCTGCTGGGCGAACAACGCGGTCTGGATGCCGTGGAAGAGGCCCTCGAGCCATCCGACGAGCTGAGCTTGGGCGATGCGCAGCTCGGCGTCCGACGGCACGGTTTCGTCGGTGAACGGCAGTGTCAGACGTTCGAGTTCCTCGCGCAGTTCGGGGGCCAGCCCTTCTTCGAGCTCGGTGATGCTGGTGCGGTGGATGTCGCGCAACCGGCCGCGGCTGGCCTCGTCGAGCGGGGCGGCCCGGACTTCCTCCAGGAGCTGTTTGATCATGGTGCCGATCCGCATCACCTTGGCCGGCTGTTCGACGAGGTCGGTCAGCGAGCGGTTGTCCGACCCGGCCTCATCGGCGCCGTCACCGCCGATGATCTCGATGTTGTCGTCATCGGTGTTGCTAGTCATGGTCCTAGAGTGCCTCAGTATCCGGTGATCTCTGCGATCGGCCCGCCTGCCGCGTTCGGTCGGTCAGGTCGCCCCGGGGTTCGCCCCGTCATATTCTGCCGTCGCCGCCCCGGATCGCCGCAACGAGCCTGGCGTGAATCGGGCGCCGACGACCTGGGTGGATCGAGGGCGGGGCGATGAGCAGCAACAATACGCCGAGTAGCGCACCGGAGCGTCGGAGCGCTGGAGTAGTATGGCTGCCCAGATGACCCGGTCCGGGCAGGACTGGCTCCCGACAGCGACGTCAGGGCCTCGCGATTCTGCCGGTAATCGGAAGGTTCAACAGCATTCCTCAACGCACTAAGGTGGGCTGACATGGCATACGACGTCGCCCGGGTGCGAGGTCTGCACCCGTCGTTGGGCGATGGCTGGGTGCACCTGGACGCCCAGAACGGCATGTTGCTGCCGGACACGGTCGCGCGTGCGGTGTCCACGGCGTTCCGGGGATCGATGCCGACCGTGGACAGCCCTCATCCGGGCTCACGCCGCAGCTCGGCGGTACTCGCGGCCGCACGCCAGGCCATCGCGGACCTCGTCCACGCCGACCCCGCCGGGGTGGTGCTCGGCGCCGACCGGGCGCTGCTGCTGACCGCGCTGGCCGACGCCGCGTCCACCCGGGTCGGTCTCGGCTACGAGCTGGTCGTGAGCCGACTGGACGACGAAGCCAACATCGCTCCGTGGTTGCGCGCAGCCAACCGGTTCGGCGCGAAGGTGAAGTGGGCCGAGGTCGACATCGAGACCGGCGAACTGCCCACTTGGCAGTGGGAGGACCTGATCACGCGGCCCACCCGACTGGTCGCCGTGGCATCGGCGTCGTCGACGTTGGGCACCGTGACCGACCTCCGCGAGGTCACCAAGCTCGTCCACGAGGTCGGTGGACTGGTGATCGTCGACCACTCGGCTGCCGCGCCGTACCGGCTCTTCGATCTCGAGGACATCGACGCCGACGTCGTGGCGGTCAACACGTTGGCCTGGGGCGGGCCGCCCATCGGTGCGCTGGCCTTCAAGGATCCGTCCCTGCTCGACGTGCTCGGCTCGATCTCCCTGAACCCGGATGCCACAGGGCCGGCGCGGCTGGAGGTCGGTGCACACCAGTTCGGTCTTCTCGGCGGGGTGGTCGCCAGCGTCGAATATCTTGCCGCCCTGGATGATTCGGCACAGGGCTCGCGTCGCGAGCGGCTGGAGATCTCGATGCGTTCGGCGGGACGCTACCTCGAGGTGGTCTTCGACTATCTGCTCAGCTCGCTGCGTTCTCTGCCCACGGTGGTGGTGATCGGTGACCCCGAGGTTCGTATCCCGCTCGTCAGCTTCGTGGTCGAAAACGTGCCCGCCGATCGAGTGGTGCAGCGATTGGCCGACAACGGCATCCTGGCCATTCCGAACGCGAACTCACGCGTCCTGGATCTCATCGGCGTCAACGACATCGGCGGTGCGGTGACCATCGGTCTGGCGCACTACACCACCACCGCCGAGGTGGATCAGCTGGTGCGGGCGCTGGCCTCGCTGGGCTGACCTTCCGTCAATGATCAACGCGGAGAAGGATTTTGCCCGACACATCGCCTGAGTCGAGCAGTTCGTGGGCGGCTTGCGCCTCGGAGACGGGGAACTCGGCTCCGATCACCGGACGCACCTGACCGTCGCTGATCATCGGCCACACCCGATCCCGCACCTCGGCCACGATGCCGGCTTTCCCGGCCTCCCCGTCGAGTGGGCGCGCACGCAGCGCGGTGGCGAACACGCCGCCGCGCTTGGCCAGCAGCTTGGCGATGTTGAGTTCCGCCTTGGCGCCGCCCTGCATTCCGATGATCACCAGTCGGCCGTCATGAGCCAGGGCGTCGACGTTGCGGGCCAGATAGGCGGCGCCGATGATGTCGAGGATCACATCGGCGCCGCCGTGCTCGCGCACGACGTCGACGAAGTCCTCGTTGTGGTAGTCGATGGTGATCTCGGCGCCGAGTTCGGCGCACAGATCGAGTTTGTTGCGCGATCCCGCGGTGACCGCGACGCGACAGCCCAGAGCGCGGGCGACCTGGATCGCGTGGGTGCCGATACCGCTTGCGCCACCGTGCAACAGGACCAGTTGCGGGGCGCGCAGTCCCGCCGTCATCACCAGGTTCGACCACACCGTGCACGCCACCTCGGGCAGTCCGGCCGCGTGGTCGAGGTCAACACCGTCGGGCACGGGAAGAACCTGCCCGGCAGGCACACACACGTACTCGGCGTAACCGCCGCCGGCGAGCAGGGCGCAGACCTCCTGTCCCGGTGACCAGTCGGTGACACCGTCCCCGGTGGCCGCGATGGTTCCGGAAACCTCGAGGCCGATGATCTCGCTGGCGCCCGGCGGCGGCGGATACTTCCCGGCGGCTTGCATCAGGTCGGCCCGGTTCACCCCGGCGGAACTGACCCTGATCAACACCTCCCCGGCCCCCGGTGACACGTCGGGTACCGTCTGCCAGCTAAGTCGGCCGCCGTCGGCCACGATCGCGTGCATTCTTCAGACGCTACTACGCAGGAAAAAGTCCGGCCGAATCTGTCGTCAGCAATTACTCTGGGCCTACTATGTGCTGGTTAGGGGGTAATTATGGGGGGGACCATCGCGGGGCGAACCGCCAGTGACACGCCGGGACTCGACATCGCCGAGCAGAAGGCGTGGCAGAACTTCTTGGACGCGGCTCTGCGGCTGTACGCCACGATGAATCGGTCGTTGACCGATCAGCATGGGCTCACGCTCAACGATGTGCGTCTACTCGACCTTCTCGCGAAGTCGGTCACGGGTTCGGCCCGGATGGGGGATCTGGCCGAATCCCTGATGTCACTGCCGAGCCGGGTGACGAGGCAGATCCATCGCTTGGAGGTGCAGAAGCTGGTGGTGCGCGGCGCCAGCCCCGACGACGGGCGGGGGGTGCTGGCCAGCATCACGCCCGAGGGCCGGGCTGCGCTGGAGACAGCGCTGGAAACCTATGGTGCCGCGGTGCGGGCGCACTTTCTCGGACCGCTGTCACGCCCGCAGGTGGTCGCGATGGGGGAGAACTGTCGCCGAATCAGCGCCGGCCTGAAGTCCGGGGGTCCGACCCCGAAGCTGGGCCGCGTCTAGACTGTCCCGCGGTGGCGTGGCAGAGCGGCCTAATGCACTCGCCTTGAAAGCGAGAGACGGCTAACACCGTCCGGGGGTTCAAATCCCTCCGCCACCGCCACATGAATAGCTTCGAGTCGGGCTGGGGGGACCGGAACGAGCGATGGTTGAGTTTCTGCCGTAGAACTACTCCCCGGTGAAGTTCGGCGGCCGCTTCTCGAACATCGCCTTGATGCCCTCGGTGAGGTCGTTCGACGGCAGGAACGCCGAGTTCCAGGCAGCCACGTAGCGCAGGCTCGCGGCGACCGCCGCGGTGCGCTGCTCGTCGAGTACGTCCTTGATGCCGTGCACGGTGTGCGGCGGGTTGGCCGCGATCTCTGCCGCGGTGGCGCGCGCGGCGGTCAGGGATGCCTCGGCGTCCGGGTAGACGTCGTTGACCAGGCCGATCTTCTCCGCGCGGGCGGCGTCGATGTCCTTACCGGTCAGCGCCAGCTCGCGCAGATGGCCGTCGGTCAGGATGTACGGCAGCCGGGCGAGCGAGCCGACATCGGCGACGATGGCGAGCTTGACCTCACGCACCGAGAACTTCGCGTCGGCGCTGGCGTAGCGGATGTCCACTGCCGAGATCAGGTCGACGCCGCCGCCGATGCACCAGCCGTGCACCGAGGCGATGGTCGGGGTGCGGCAGTCGGCGACCGCGCTGATCGAGTGCTGCATCGTCTTGAGGCGCTTGTGGAAGTCGGCACGCGGCTTGGACGAGGTTCCCTCCCGCATCGCCGATCCGAGGGTGTCGCCCATCGCGGCCACATCCAGGCCGTAGCTGAAGTTGCGGCCCGAGCCGGTCAGCACGATCGCGCGCACGTCCGGATTCGCGTCGAGCTCCTCGAACACCACCGGCAGTTCCGCCCAGAAGGCCGGGCCCATCGCATTTCCCTTGCCGGGGCCGATCAGCGTCACCTCGGCGATGTGATCGGAGACGTCGACGGTGACCGATTCGTAAGTGCTGCTCATGCTCGAAAGGCTAACCACTCAGCCCGGCGGGGACCCCAGCAGGACCTCACTGACTTTCGCGTTGGGCATCAGCTGGCAGCCGGTGTCGGCGAGGATCTCCTCGATGAAGGAGCCGTCGTCACCGAACACCGTGCCGTTCTCCTCGATGATCGCCCGCACGACGGCGCGTTTGGTGGCGTCGTCGAGGTCGATGAATTCCTTGCAGGTCATCGACGTGGAATTCGCGGGGGCGGGCACTTCCGGCAGATCCGGTCCGCCGGTGGGCAGGGGGATGTTCGGGATCGTGAAGTCCGGGAGTCCCGGTATCGACGGGCTGTCCGGGATGCCGGGTCCGGGCGCCGAGGTCAGGGGCGGGCCCGGCTGGGTCGTCTGCGCGACCGCGCCGTCGGTGGTGCGGGTGCACGCGGTGGTCAGACCGAGCGCGAGCGTCAGACCGAGTAGTGCCGCCGCGGTGACCCGTGCGTGCGAAGTCATCCCGTCACGATAGGCGGCTATCGCCGTTCCAGATAGAAGTACAGGTGACGAGGCATGGCGATGGTCATGCGGCTCCGATCCAGCGCCGCGCGAACTCGAGGAAGACGTCGTTCTCCTGCGGGCTGGCGACCGTGACGCGGACGCCATCCTCCCCGTAGGGCCGCACGATGACGCGGTTGTTCGCTGCGTCGGCGGCGAACTGTTGGGCGCGTCCGACCAGCGGCAGCCAGACGAAGTTGGCCTGTGACGGCGGCAGGTCGTACCCGGCGTCACGCAGAGCCGCCGAGACACGACCGCGTTCGGCGACCACGGCGTCGGTGCGCTCGAGCAGTTCGTCGGCGGCGTCCAGACACGCGATCGCGGCCGCCTGCGACACGCTGGTCGCGGTGAACGGTACGTAGACCTTCGACAGCGCCGAGACGATCTCCGGATCCGCCACCGCGTAGCCGATCCGCAGGCCGGCCAACCCGTAGGCCTTGGAGAACGTGCGCAGCACAACGACATTCGGATGTGCGCGGACCAACCCGAAACTGTCGGGCACCAGTCCGTCGCGGATGTACTCGATGTAGGCCTCGTCGAGGACGACCAGGATGTGCGGTGGCACCGCCTCGACGAAGCGGGCCAACGCGTCCGGGTCGACGACCGTGCTGGTCGGGTTGTTGGGGTTGCACACGAAGATCAGCCGCGTGCGTTCGGTGACCGCGGCCAGCATCGCGTCCAGGTCGAAGGTGTGGTCGGTCAGCGGGACCTGGACCGGCGTCGCCCCGGCGGTGCGGACCTGCAGCGGATAGATCTCGAAGCTGCGCCAGCCGAACAGCACCTCGTCGCCGACGGTGCTGGTGATCTGGATGAGCTGCTGACACAGGCTGACCGACCCGCAACCGACCGAGATGTGCTCGGGTGCGAACCCGACGTGCTTGGCCAGACGCTCCTTGAGCTCGACGTACCCGTTGTCCGGGTAGCGGTTGATCCCCTCGATCGCCTGCTCGATCGCGGCCCGCACGCTGGGCAGCGGACCGTGCACGGTTTCGTTGCTGGCGATCTTGATGGCGCCCGGCACGGTCTTGCCCGGCGCGTAGGCGGGGAGGTCGGCCAGTTCGGGACGTAGACGTGCGGACACCCGGACAGTTTAGGGCTGCGGTGGAGGTGCTTTGCTTCCCGAGGCAGGGGCTGTGTACGCTCTTGGCTCGGCGGTAAACGTCAGGAGGCGTGCCAGAGCGGCCGAATGGGGCTCACTGCTAATGAGTTGTCCACCTCAAAGTGGACCGGAGGTTCAAATCCTCTCGCCTCCGCGCGAAGCCGCCGGCTTCGGCCGGTGGTGGACAACTGAAGAACTGAACATGCGCCCGTAGCTCAACGGATAGAGCATCTGACTACGGATCAGAAGGTTAGGGGTTCGAATCCCTTCGGGCGCGCTTTCTACCAGCGACAACGACCCCTGCGGCGCAAGCAACACGCCCGGTAGCCGCTACTTTCCCGACACATTCACTCGCGGACGCCGGTGTACTCATCCAACACCGAACGGACATCCGGCCCCTCGGTGTGACGTTGCAGATAGTGCTTCTCCGTCGTCGCCAACTTCGCGTGCGACAACTGCTGCTGCGCCTTCTCCGGCCCGAGCGCGTCCCGGACAACCGTCGCTACAGCCCGCCGGAACGTGTGCGGAGTGATCGTCTCCCGGAGATCCTCGGGGAGTGCGGCTCGCAGCGACCGGCGCATGTTGGCCAGCGACACCCACCCTCCGTCGCGATTGGCGAAAACCGGACCCTCCCCGGCCGCGTGGTTCTTCAGTTCCTCCAAGGCATCCACGCCGATGCGGGGCAGCACCACCGTGTGCTCCGGGGCGTCACCCTTCCGGCGGTCCTGGCGATGCAGCGGCTTCCCCACGATTCGGCCATGGTCGATCAACGTGCCCCGAATCGTCACCGTCGGGGCATCGCCGCCCAGGTCGCAATCAGACCACCGCAGCGCCAACACCTCGTTCGGTCGCGCTCCGGTCGCCACCAACAGATCGACGAACGCCGGGAGGAGCCGCCCAGGCCGCGGGCCCGGTCCCTCGCGGTCGGCATACCTTCGCACCGCCTGGCGGACACGCGCCAAGTCATCCGGGTTGATCTTTCGCACGACGTGCTTGGCAGCCGCCTTGGTCGGTTTGGTCTCCCGAATCGGGTTGACCGGTATGACCCCGAATCGAACCGCCATCGAGAACATCCCCAGGAGAATCATCCGCAGGCGCTTCGCCTGTGTCGTGGCGCCCATCGCCTGCACGTGACGGTGAGCCCTGGTCGTGTCCACCTCGCGGATGCGCAACGCCCCCAGGTGATTCAGGCCGTGCTTCGCCCAGACCTGACGGTACTGATCGGCCGTCTGAGACGACACACCGTCCTCAGCGGCCTTCGCCACAATCCACACGTCGAATAGTTCCGCCAACGTGGTCCTGTCCGTGACCTCTTGCTTCGTGACAGGTGGTCGACGGTCCTTCAAATGTCGCTGCAACAGCCGGCGGGCGTCCTCGGCGGACTTGTCGCTAGATCGCTCCACGCGCCGTCGTTTTCCATCCAAATCACGGAAGTACGTTGCTGCATAGAACTTTCCGTTGTTGAAACGCTCCGTGATCCGGCCGTGTTCACCCGGCTGCATACGCTGCCTAGGCATTCGATTCCATCTCGGCGATCTCCTTGGCCAGTTCCCGAATGCGTTGGTTGTATACCTCGATCAGTTTGCTATCACTGGGATCGTCGGCCTCAATTAAGGTGCGCATGGTCATCGACGCATCAAAATGCTCGCGTGATCGTCGCAGCAGGCGCGTATTCTTCTCCGCGAGTTCGGAGTTGGCCCGCTCGATGTCGGTCAATTTCGCTGATTCGAGCCTCCAGTCAATATTCGCCGAGAACCATTCCACAGCTATCATTTCTGGCACTTCAACGCCCGGAAGTAACTCGACCATCTTCGCGTACGGGCCGGGGTATACCAGTGCCACCGGAGATGTGTTCAGCGCCGCCGCAATCACCAACAACTCGACAATGTCAAGGCTCTGCTTCCGGCCGCTCTCATAGTTGGCGATCTGCGCCCTGGTGATCGGGTAGTTCAACTCGGCCGTGCGGTCTGCGAGCCATTGCGCGGACCTCTTGCCGCGAGCCTTCCTGATCGCCGCCGCGATCCGGCGATGCGTCTCTCCGCTCCATTGTGTCATGGGGACACAGGATACTTTGGTATTGCGTCAGTGGGAATCAACGGGTATATATTGACTCGGTACGACACGGATTCACTCGAATGAGTGCAGCCACGACACAACCAGAAAGGACGACTGTGAACGATTGGAGAGCTGTCGCAACGAAGCTCAGCGTCGGTAGAAGCACGGTGTTTGCCCTCTGGGCATCCGGGGAGTTGGCCTCGGTGCGGATCAAGTCGCGCCGGTTCTCCACCGATAAGCAGATCGCTGAATACATCAGTCGGTTAGAGGGAGCGGCCTGATGCGGGTGTTGCCGCAGCAGGAGCACTGCGACTTGGGGTTGGTCGACGACGACCGCACCCCGGATATGCGAAAGGCCCCGGTTGCAGCCGAGGCCTCTCGTGTTCAGAACCACCCACGTAGTCACCACAACCACACCGAGGAGTTCTAGAACCATGATGACAGACAACCGGTACCCCGTCGACAGCACGTACTACCCGTGCTGCAACGCGATCGGTCGCCACGCCCCTGACTGCTCGACGGTGCAGGCCGCGAACGCACCACAGATCCTCAACGATGCGGTCAACAGGATTGACGTGATCCGGGCCGACGCCAACACCGTCCTGCATTCCATCACCAAGTCCGCGCCTCTGTTCGCCACCGTCGATCTGGTGGTCGGACTCGGGCATCTGCGGCAGGCCGCGCTCTTGCTCGACGGGGTGGCCGACGCGCTCGAGTCTGAGGCAGTGCGGCGATGAGTGATCGACTGATGCAAGCACTGTGCTGTGTGTGCGGAAACCTGCGGACGTGCCGGCGGCCCAGAAACTACCGGCGGGAAAATTACTGGCTGTCGGGGCCAATTGACCGCGACTGGCACCGCGAGACGGGCGACCTGAAGTGCGCCGAGTGCGGCAGGGTGACATCCCACGCGATCCTTCACCCGGAACAAGACTCGTTCCGGGACCACGCCGAGCGCATCACCAACATCGCGTTGGGGATGGGCGATCCTGTCGCCCCACGTGTCTGCGAGGAAATTCGAATGCGATACCGCCAAAACGATTTTCCGAAGAACCCACTGATGAATCACCGTTGGTGGAAGTCAGTGGAGAACGAGGCGCGGGCGGCCGGCCAGAAGCGGTTCCCGGCGATGTGCGGCGAACTCGTCGACATGCCCGAGCAGGTGCGGGAGAACGGCAGAGACATCACCGAGATGGAGGCGCCCACCCACCTGACCGACCCGAAGCGGGCCGACTGGGATTGGTTGGACGTCGAAACCGGACTGACCTGGACCTACTACGGCGAATGCGTGAACTGCCTCCGCGTGCGCAATACCTGGCTACTGGAGCAGCGCCGCAAGAACGTCGCGGCCCAGCTGATCAAGATCGCAGCCGTCATCGACGAAGTCGACGGCAACGTAATCGAGCAACTCGCCGAAATGGTGGCGGCTGCGATTCCCGGTGGCAGCCAGCAATGATCCGCAACAACAGCGAGGAGGCCCGCCCCAACACGGGGGCGGGCAGTTCCCGCGCAGTCACGTTCTACCCCGTCTATCAGATGCTTTCGCCTCTGCTCGGAGACCCTGGTCTGATCCCGGGCACTCCGGTGTGGTGCCAGCTCGACGACACCGACCCGGCCAAGTGGCAGGCGGTGCTGTGGGCCGCAGTGTGGTGGGCGCTGAACGAGGACTGCCGGCAGGACGCCATTTCCGAGGCAGGCGCGGATATATCGGCCGCCGAAGACTGGTCCGCGGTCGCCCGACAGGTGCAGCGGCGCCGCCAGATCGACGCACTCCGGGAGGCATCGTGAGCAACGACCACTGGGGGCCGGCGGAGGAGTTCTTCCTCGACTCCGACAGCCCGCAATTGGAGAAGATCTATTTGTGGGCGCGTGCCCGCTACGCCGCGCCGTGGGCGGTGTTCTTCGCCGTCCTGCTGCGGGTGGCGGCCAGCGTGGGGCCTCACGTGCAACTGCCGGGAGTGATCGGTGGGCGCGCGTCGCTGAACTTGCTGTGTGCGTTCGTCTCTCCGTCCGGGGGCGGCAAGGGCATATCCGACAAGGTAGGCAGACTCGCTTGGCCCGTGCCGATCCTCGAGCTTCCCATCGGCAGCGGTGAAGGCATTGCCGAAACGTTCACCCTGCGCGGCAAGGAGTCCGAGGACAACGAACGCGTCACCGCAGCGATATTTAACTGCTCGGAGATCGACATTCTCACCGGGCTGGATTCACGACAAGGGTCCACGACCCTGGGCACGCTCAAAGCGTTCGCCATGGGCGAGCAATTCGGGTCAACCAACGCATCGAAGGCCAACAGCCGCAATGTCCCCGCGCATTCTTACCGCGGATGCTTGTCGGTCGGTGCCCAGCCGGGCCACACCGGGGTCATCTTCAACGACACGAGCGGAGGAACGCCGCAGCGGTTCTTGTGGGCGCTCACCATCGACCCGCACATGCCCGCCGACGCTGTGCGAGACCCCGACCCGCTCGACACGACGATGCCAACGTGGGAGCCCGGACCCGACGGCGTCGTCGAGATCGTCTACGGCCACGAGGAGATCACCGAGACGATCATCGCGGCGCACCTGGCCCGCCAGCGCGGGGAAGCTGACGCCCTCGACGGACACGCCATGTTGACCCGCTGCAAAGTCGCAGCAGTGCTGGCGATCATGCACGGCAGGTCCGTTGTCGGCGAATGGGACTGGCAGCGCTCGGGCGACGTGATGGCGGTGTCCAACAGCACCCGCGATTGGATACTCGCCGAGGCTCAGAAAGCGGCGCGGGCAAAGGTACGTGCCCGGGCTCTCGACCGGGCAGCCGGTGAGGAGTTCTACGACGCCAGCCGCCTGGAAACCGTGAAGCGCAGCCTGCTGCGGATGCTCGAACGCGACGGTGAACAAGCCGGCGGTGATCTACGGCGCCGTCTCGGAAAGCGAGAGAAGAGGGAGCTGTTCGACCAGGCCGTTGGTTTGCTGGAAGCTGAAGGTTTGGTATCTGTCCGCTCCGGCGAGCATGGCAGTGTCAGATACCGGATCGGGTCACCCGTGACCACAGAGGTCACCCCCCGAAAGTCCAGTTCAGAAGGGGTGACCAGCCCGGTCACCCGTGACCAACCTGCCACTGTCACAGACCTGGATTCCCGCAGGTCGCATGAGACTGAGCGTCCGAAGCTGTCATGTCAGAAGTGGCTGAACCAACACATCGAACAACTTGTCCAGCAAGGCCACACCACTGTCGAGTCGTTTGCTGTCATCGAAGCCGGACAGGCCAAGGGCTACACCAAAGGCTCAATCCACCAAGCCGTGAGCGCCCACCCAGACATGCGCACTGTCTCCCGGAAACGCGGCCGCGCGATCTGGTCGATCACCCCCGAACACAAACCACCGCGGTATGAATCCGCGGCGGCCTGGCTCGACAAATGGCTCGACCAGCAAGAGACCAACACCGTCACCCCCGACGACGCCAAGAGAGCCGGAACCGCGGCCGGCCACCCCTGGGACTCCGTGCGCCGCGCCGCCGGGCTATCCACACGCATCGAGTCCATCCCTGCCCACGGCGACTCGAAGACCGAACGGGTCTGGCGCATCACAGGCACAGAAGACGTCGGAGCGTGATGTGGTGGTGTGGAAAAACTTCGGAGAGAGATTCAAGCCTGGGCCGGGGTCTAGAACGGGCACATCGTCCGCGCCTTCGACCCGCCCCGGGGGGCGGATCACGCATCGCGCAAGTCAAAGGCCCAGGTGGGACCGCCAATGCGGAACCGTGTCCCTCCCCCGAGGTGTGCTGCACGGATATAACAATGGATAGCCGCTTTGAACTGCGGAAACGGTTTCCGTATGTGTGCACCAAGAAAGGACTCGTACCCATGACCAGTCAATCTCCCAGCGATCTCGTTCAGCAGGGTCGCGCCATCCGACTTCTGCTCGCCACTCTCGACGGCGATGAGGACCGGGCGGACGCCGTGCTCGATGAGGACGCCACGATCAGTCCCCGCACCCGCGCACTGACTAAAGACAATGCAGTCGAGCTTGCGAAGCGGCTCGAAGCTGATAGCGGCCGGGATGCGGCGCGCGAGGCTTTGGAGCGCGCACTGCTGGGGATCCAATCTGACCAGGAAGAACATCGTGACCCGATCGGCCACACATGGTTCGTATCTGTCTTCGCCGAACCGGCCGAGGGTGATGGGGAGTTCCGGCCCGACGATGACCGGTAGTGTCAACATCGCTTGCCGTTTCGGCAAAACGGGCGTTACGCTGAATACCAGCTCGGTATCTGCGAGACGCCGGGAGCCTCAGGGCAGGCCAACCCGCGCTATCCCGGTCACCATGCGAGACCGCAATTCTGCGTGCGCATAGAAGGTGATCCGTTGTCTACCATCCTGTTTCGCTCCGCCGAACTCACACCCGGTAAGGGCCGCACGGTGTACGGCACCGTCGTCCCGTACGGTCAGATCGCCGAAGTCAGCGACGGCGGCCGCCCCTATCGGGAACGGTTTGAGTTCGGGGCGTTCGACCGCTCGATCCGTGAACGCGGCAACAAGGTGAGGCTGTTCGACAGCCACAACACCCGACGGCTGCCCCTCGGCCGCGCTACCGAACTCCAGGAACACCAGGAGGGTTTGCACGCGGCGTTCGAGATCGCTGCCACCCGAGACGGAGACGACGCCCTGGAGCTGGTGCGCTCCGGCACCGTGGACGCCTTCAGCATCGGGTTCCGCGGCATCCGGGAACGCCTCGACGGTGATGTCGTGGTGCGCACCGAAGTCGCGCTGATGGAAGTCAGCCTCGTCGGGCTGCCTGCCTACGCCGGTGCTGCTGTCGCCGGAGTGCGGTCGCAATCCCTTGTCATCCCCCGGTCAGTCGCTGAAGCGCGGCTGTCCCTTCTCGATTGGTGAACCCATGACTGATACCGACATCTCCACGTTGACCCTTGAGCAGACCCGTGCCGCTGCGCGGGAACTGCTCGACTCCACCACCGGCGACCTCGCCGGAGCCGACGCCGAACGATTCCAGGAGTTGCAGCGCCACGCTGAGCAACTGCGCGACGGTGCGCAGCAGCGCGCCACCGCGGCCCGCGACATGGTCCAGCGGTTCGCCTCCGGGGAACTGCGCACCGAGCGGGGCAGCAGCGACGCCACCGTCGACGACCAGGACCGCCCGCCCGCCCTGCAGCAGCGCGATACCGCGATGCGGGTGCTGGAGCGCACCGTCAAGGACGAACGCCTCGACGCCCGCGGCGCCGAACTCGTCGAGGACTTGATGAGCACCGGCCCGGTGATCTCGCAGACCTGGACGCAGCGCTGGGCCGCCGCTACCGGCAGCGAGCACTACGAACGTGCCTTCGCCAAGAAGCTCGCCGACCCCGACAACGGTCAGCTCACCTGGACCGCCGAGGAAGCCGACGCCTGGCGAGCGGTGTCCGCGGTCCAGGCCGAGCAGCGCGCAATGTCGTTGACCGACAGCGCCGGCGGATTCATGGTCCCGCTGACCCTCGATCCGGCGGTGCTGCTCACCTCCAACGGCAGCATCAACCCGCTGCGCCAGATCGCCCGCGTAGTGCAGACCGCCACCGATGCATGGTCTGGTGTCACCAGTGCGGGTGTGACCGCTGAGTGGACCGCTGAGGCCGCCGAGGTGGCCGACGCCAGCCCCACCCTGGCGAGCCCGTCGATCCCGGTGCACAAGGGTGATGCGTTCGTGCCGTTCAGCTTCGAAGTCCAGGGCGACGCGGTGAACTTCCTCGGGGAGCTGTCCAAGCTCCTCGTCGACGGAGCCGAACAGCTCAACGCCACGGCCTACACCACCGGTTCGGGCAGCGGCCAGCCGAAGGGCATCATCACCGCCCTCGTCGCGGCCGCCGGCACCGTCCCGCTGGTCAGCCCCGCCACCGCCGAGACGCTGGCTGCGGGCGACGTGTACGCGGTGCAGAACGCGCTGCCGCCGCGGTTCCAACCCAACGCACAATGGTGCGCCCACCTGGCCATCATCAACACCCTTCGCCAGTTCGAGACCACCAACGGCGCACTGAAGTTCCCCACACTGCAGGACAACCCGCCCCGCCTGCTCGGCCGCACCATGAACGAGCTGTCCAACATGGACGGCACGATCAACGCCTCCGCGACGGAGAACAACTACCCGCTGCTCTACGGCGACTTCGCCCGCGGCATGGTCATCGTCGACCGTGTCGGCTCCACCCTGGAACTGGTGCCGCACCTGTTCGGCGCCAACCGCCGGCCCACCGGTCAGCGCGGCGCGCTTCTGTGGTTCCGCACCGGCGCCGACGTCGTCATCCCCAACGCGTTCCGCCTGCTGTCCATCCCGACCACGGCCTGACCAGGAGGGGTGGGGTGTCCCGCGCAACGGGCGCCCCACCCCGAGACCCCTGCCCAGGCATGCGCGCACCGTCTCAACCCCGAGGGGTTTTTTCGGGCCACTAGTTTTGCGAGTCGACTCCCCACAGCACGCGACGCAGTCGCTTCCTCCAGCCCTGCCGAGGCCTATGTTGTGGCTCGGCAGACCAGATCGAGGCCGCAGCGCTGTGGTAGGCATGGTGCGTTTCGTAAGCAAGCAGGCCGTGGATGCCCTCGGGACGATGCCGATCGAGGAACTCTTTTAGGTCCTTGTCTGACGCGCCAGCCGCCAGCATCTCGGTGATCTCTCGGTGGAAAAGAAGTGGCATCCCCCCGACGTGATCGACTCGTTGACCGAGCCACAGTCTGCGATAAACACGCAGATCCGGTGGCGGAGGCGTTAGATCGCTGAACCAGGAGGTCGCCCCAGCCGGGAAACGCCACGCTGATCGCCGTGACGAGCGAGTCGCCTTACGGCCTACGGCCGTGGCGGACCCTCGGACCACGAGATTGCGGTTACCGCGATGGGCGCGAGTTTGGGACCCTGCGAGCGCGGGCCATAGGTGATAAGCGGCTGTGACGTTGGCACCCACCTCGATCCGGTGCGGGGATTGTGAATCGAAATTGCTTTCAGTGTCGGTGTCGGGGTCCTGAAAGCTCGCGGGGATTATGGTGGAGCGCCCAAGTCGCCACCACTTGAGTCGTCCGAGATCGAAGGAGATGTTCTCGACCGATACCGGTGTGCGCCCGATGTTCGTGACTCGAACCAGGCCGTATTCAATGCCGTAGTAGAGGCCGTCGTGTCGTTTCCTTAAGTCGGCGAAGGTCGGTGTCCGTCGGCCGGGGCCTCGTAGAGTGACGGTCATTCCGAAGTCCGTGAGGTAGCAGAACGCGATCTCGACTTTCAAGCGTGACCCCTGGAGCTTGTAGAGCGTCAGTTGCCATACGAGGCCGAAGAGGGTGACTGTCGCGCTGCAGATGGATACGACGAGGGCGGCAATCGCGAGCGGGTCCGGGCCTTGTGGATCGGGGGGCACGAAGGTCACGTTAGGGCCGGCCGATGACGTCGCCCGGGAATGTCGGCGGCGCGTTTCATGCCGTTGCGGTCCTCGCCAAGCGAGAAGTTCGCCTCAATCGGCCGGCCCGCATCGCGAGCTGACACCCTGGTCCAGGGTGGTCAACTCTCCACTTTCCCGATACAAACGCCGCCAGCTTTGCCCGGACGATGATGGACAACGGCAGCCCGGCGAAGACCATCGCCACTGCTAGAAGCCAATTTCTGCGAATGATCTCGTACCTCAGCGGACGGCTGGCTCACGCCAGAAGGTTAGGGGTTCGAATCCCTTCGGGCGCGCTTTTCATCGGCGATATTCGTGCGCGAGGCCAGGGTGCCGCGCCGATACGATTTCCGGGTGACGTCGGAGCCCCTGCGGCAGGCCCAGGAAAGTATGCGGTCCAAGGACTACCCGGGCGCCGCGGCCGCCGCGTCGGCGGCGCTGTCCACCGAACCCACCAACGAGCACGCCATGCGTCTGTACACGCTGGCGTTGCACGGGCTCGGTCGGGCAGACGAAGCCCTGTCGATGGCGTGGCAGACGGTCGGCGCGCACCCGCAGTCGTATCTCGCGCAGTACACCTATGCCAGCCTGCTGCACGAATCGGGTCAGGCCCAGCAGGCACTGGTGGTGGTCAACGAAGCACTCCGGCTGAACCCCGCATCGGCGGACTCGCTGGTGCTGCTCGGCGACATCCACCGCTCCCTGGGCAGCGCCCCGGCCGCCGAGGCGGCCTATCAGGCAGCGCTACAGCAGGAGCCGACCCACGCTGTGGCCGTCCACAACCTGTCCGTGAGCCGGTTGCGCTGGGGCACGCTGACCGAGGCGGTGCGCGGCCTGCTCGAGGTGGGTCGGTTGAATCCGGCGCTGGCGCCGTTGGCTCTGCAGAACCTCGCCCTCGCGGTGACGCGGGTGCTGCGGATGACGACGGCGGGGGTGATACTTCTCGCGGTCGCGCTCATCGTGGTGTCGGCCGCACACGATGACGGCTGGCCGACGCTGATTCCCAGGATCGCCGTGGCCGCGCTGAGTGTTCCGCTGGTGGTCGGGATCGCGTGGGTGGTGCGCACCGTGCCCGGTCCGACATTGAAGACGATCCTGGCGCAACGCTTCTCGCTGTTACTGCGTCTCGGCTTCGTAAGCCTCGCGGTAGTGGTCGGACTGGTGACCGCGGCGCTCGGACCGAACCCCGTCTCCGACGTGGCCGGGCCGCTGCTCCTGCTCGGTATGGTGGGGCTGACCGTGCTGGGGTGGATCCGGAACGGCTGAAGGTCGGCGGGGAGCCTGCGGTCGCTCAGGCTCCGATATCAGCCTTCTCCTGATGGACCCGTCGGGAGTCCGTCCGTCAGTCGCCTATCAAGGTCGTCGTAAGACATTGTGAGCAGCCAGTTTGTCCACGAAATACCGCCTGCGCCCGTGACGAAGTAGGTGTCAGGACTGTTTCGTAGCTGGTACTTCGCATGTCTCTCGTCGATCGGGACCTTCTCCTCCACATCGGGGCTCATTCCCGCGTCGCGAAAAGTCCACGAGATCGGGTCGAGACGGCATTCGATCCGGAGGAAGTCGCCGATGTTGTAGATGATGTAATTGCCGGCCTCCCGAACGGACGAGAAGGTTGTATCCACACCTTCAGTCGGCGTGTTTTGGTGTTCTGTCGAGACGTTCAACACCGCGTACCGTTCGTCCACATCCTTCGAAATCGCGAAGCCGTACCAGTCGGGATGAGGGTGACCCCGCCGGAAGTGCAACGTGTCCGCGTCAAGATCAGGGCTGTCCCACGGTGGCACGCCGGCCCTCATGTAGATGTCTCTCCAGCGGCTGTAGCGAGCGAGAAGCTCGACTACGTCGGGATGGTCCGACAACGAGGCCATGCAATCACCAACTCGTCACTACTGAACACCGAAAAGCGGTGATCCATCGGGACTTTCATAGGACCGTCGGATATCTGAAAGCGAGGATTCGAGCAGGTGGGACAGGCGGACGAACGTACTGATGCTGCCTACCTCACCGAGGGCACGTGCAGCGAGTTCACCTGAGGGGTAGAACAATTCCCAGTACCCTTCTTGATCGCCCGGAGCAATCGCATATCCAGGCGCAAGTTCATCGAGACCCTTCAAGGGTCGCAACCTCTGCAGCTGGTTCTTTGACCGGTACCGGTAACCGAATAGCCCCATCAGATGGCGTTCCATAGAGCGCATCGATGTCGCGTGCAACTCGAACTGTTCTGCCGAAGCCCGCTGTGCGGACGTGAGGGTAAGACCACCGTCCGGCGCGACTCGTATGTAGTAGCGCACCTCGCCGCCAGGTTTCGACGCAAATAGTGCTGCGCCGGTGACACTGTCGGGAGTGACGGTGTAGCCGGACGCGCGCGCCCAGTCCGCGAGGTGGTCAGAAATCGGTACCGCAGTCACCCGATAATGATGCTGCAAAGACCGCCTGCGCTCTAGCCCCATCGTGACATCAGGGGCGAACCGGATCTGCTTGTGAAGGACTCTTCGAGTTCCCTTACCGTCATCCGGAGAAAATGAGACAGCGGAACCAAAGTCAGTAGGCTCAGGGTTTCTTCACGTGCGACCGCGACCGGTCCAGCATCAACGCAGCTCAGCGTCCTGAATTGGTCGGCTGACATCGCGCTGACGGTGAAACCCTCGGCTAAGTCGCAGGGCTGGTGGGGGATTCGCAAGGAGGGCAGACCGAGATCGTCGCGAATGATGATGCCCAATGCGGCGAACAGATGCCGCTCGAGCGTATCCATCGTCTTGGCGCGCAGCTTGAATCGCGGCTTCCCTACACGACTCGCCTGGTCCAGCTCGAACCAGTCATCTTGGCGCTGACGAACGTAGTATCGGTGCTCTCCCCCAGCCGAGTACAGCAGGGCGCCAACAGCATCAGCAGTAGCGGCATAGCCCGCGCGCCGTGCCCAAGACACAAGATCCATCGACAGGTGGGGAGTTGTCATCCGATTAAGTCTTGTCCTGAATTCCGAAAAGTGGTGACCCGTCTTCACTCTCATAGGATCGTCGGATAACCGAAAGGGAGGATTCGAGTAGGTGGGACAGACGAACGAATGTGCTGATGCTGGATAACTTGCCGTGCGCCCGCGCAATAAGCGCACCTGATCGGTCGCGCAGCTCGAAGGACCCCTCTGGGTCTCCCGCAACGATTGTGTATCCGGGCGCAAGGTCATCCTGGGTCCGGAAGGTTGGCAACCTCTGCAATTGGTGCCCTGATCGGTAGAGCCGGCCGAACCACGCCATCAGATGGCGCTCCATCACTGACATCGATGTCGCGTGCAACTCAAACTGTTCTGCCGAAGCCCGTTGTGCGGACGTGAGGGTAAAACCACCGTCCGGCGCAGCTCGTAGGTAGTACCGCACTTCACCTCCGGGCCCGGAGGAGAACAGCGCCGCGCCAGTGCTGCTGTTAGGCGTTAGGGCAAAACCGTTCACGCGCGACCATTCCGCGAGCTGGTCGGAAATTGGTGGCGCAGTCATTGCGACAGCTGATTCTCGACACCGCGGACATTCGCCAGGCGCGAGGTGTCGACGATGATCTCGTAGGTTCCGGGCTCGATCAGTCCCGCGCCGACGCGTTGGGCCTCTATTGGGTCGTCGGTGAGGAGCAGTACCTCGGCAGTTGTGCCTGACGTTCGTATGAGGCGAACGGGTACCTGGTCCAGGTCTGCGGTGAAGACTCGTTCGAACACTTCGGTTTCAGACGCCGGAACTGTTGCCGACCATACGCCGCGGTGTACCTGTTCGAACCCGCCGGGGTCCTGCTCGGCTATGGCGGTCAGCATGACGGAGTCGCCAATGGTGTCGGCGAAGAACTCATTGCCGCGCCAACGCGCTAGCGTGCCGACCATCGGACTGGGCCGACGCCATTGTTTGGCATTGGCCCAACCGCGGGCAGCACCTTCGTAACGTGAAAGGCACTTCTGTTCGCCATCGGCGCGAATACGCCAGTACTCGGCGCCGTAGGTATACCGAGTGCGGCTCATACTCCATATCTGCGCCAGGGAGTCACCGCGCAGGAAGCCATTCGGAAAGGTGGGCCACGGACGCGGCGCATCGGTCGGTGCGTTGAAAGTGGCCAGTCGGGGTTGCTCGAAGCGGACGACGTCGACGAAATGCGGTGCCGCATCGACGCCGTAAGCGGCAAGAAGCTGAGCCGGTGTGTTCAAGGTGGCCACGGCAGAGGCCTCCGTGACGTAACCCCCCACCTGATCGTCGCCCGTATCGACGATGGCGGTAGCCACCGCTGTGGTGAGCAACTTCTGCAGAACCAGGCGCTCATTCATGAGTAATCTCTCCTACTGAAGCTGTCCGAAGTCCTGTGGCGAAAACCCCGCGGTGCCAGAGGGGGAAGGGGCCATCCGCGGACTGGTCTGGGTCACTTGTCTCACGTCTCCTCAACACGGATGTCTTCGAGCTCCTCAGGGGCGAAGATGCCGGACCATCCCATGTACTGGTCGCCCTTCATTCCGAGTTCTCGCGCGACACTCGGGGGACCGATGAACTCCACCACTACTCGACCGTCAGGCAGCTGCTGTTCCAGCGACACAGTGTGCCCACGAAGCCTTGCTCGTGCGCGCACGCAGATGATGCCGTCGATTGTTGATCGCGGTACTTTCACCCACGGTCTGCGGTGTCCGAAGCCGCTCGGTGAGTCACCAGAGGCAAAGCTGTCCGGAATGTCGTCTGTGGGTTCGGCGCGTAGCGCCACCCATTCATCGGAGCTGAATGCGATCGGATAGCGCTTGCCGCGATACTCGGCGATCGCCCCAGTAATTGGCATTTCGGTCATCAGTTTCCCTGCGGAATCCATTCGCTGTTCCGCAGAACCGCGACCAGCCGTTGGGTCCCATCGTCGAGGACCTCCCACATCTCAGCGCCCTCCCGCATCGTGATTTGATCGGCGATATATTCCGGAATGACATCGTCACCCGACTTCGTGAAACCGTTACCGGTAAATGGATCCTCCCACGCGTCGAAGGCCCCATCACCTCCCATATTGGAGTTGCGTGGCACCGTATACGAGGCTCCCTCCTCATCAGCCTGAAACCGAATGAGGTGGGTGCCTGGGTCATGCCGCCCGAAGTGGGAATCTGAATAGTCGAGGCGCAGGGCGTCGTGGAGGCCTGCCGGTGTCGAAAGATGCGAAGTGTCTCCGGCCACGGTAACGGATCCACGTACCCGCTCCGGATCTATACCACTCCCCATCAGATAGTCGTCCGCACGGCTTTGAACAAAATTGCCGTCAGCATCGAAAAAGCCGGGAGGGATTACCTTCTGCATGACGGTGTCCCTAGTCGGTGCCGGCAACTCGTCGCGCACCGCGTTGATCAGTTGACGTTCCTCGGGTGTGAGGGTGTCGATAGGTTTGTTGATCAGATCGATGAATTCACTCTTGCTGACACCGTGGGCGGCGAGCGCGTGGTCGACACGTTGGTTGTCGGGGAGCTGTTCCGGCGCGAACGACGCTGTGTGCGAACTACCGTCCATCATCGAGTAGACACGCGACATGTCCTCGGGTGGCTCGTCGCTGAAGTCTGGTGTGCGAGCGCCTCCATCGGAGGACCCGGGTTCCACAGGTCCTGGGTGATGACCGCTGGGGCCTCCGCTGCTGGGGTGGTCGCCCCCTCCAGGCGGGATGGATCCGGGCCGGTCGGCAGGGGGAGAGGCTTGACCGTTCGACGAGTTCGCAGTGGGGGCTGGGGCTTCGGGCGTCCGTGACGGTTCTGGCCGCGGCGCCGATGTGTCAGATCCGCGACCGGGTGGCTCGACCGGTGCGCGTTGCCCGGACCCGGCTTCAGGGCTCGGCCGTGACGGCCCCGCGCCCGGCGAGGACGGAGCGGGTTCTCCAACGCGTCCCGGGCCGGCGCCGGTGGGTGCATCCGGCCGGGGCGACGGTGGGACCGCGCCCGGCCGGACGGGTGGGATCTCCGGAAGTCGGGGTGGCGCACCGACATTGGGGGTACCGCGCGTCCAGGCGCCCACCTCCGACAGCTGCGGCAACCGTCCCTCGTCCAGCACGCGGCGGGACAGAGTCAGACCCTTGGCGATACTGCCCGTCTTCGACAAGGCGCCACCCGGGACGAACAGCGATCCGATGTTGAAGGCGGCTTCGCCCGCAGCCCGGCCGGGGTGATCGCTCGACCACTTGTCCCACGCCACGAATTCCTTGCCCATGTTGGCCAGCACGCCCGGCAACGTCGAGGGATCCCGCGCCACCGACACCGCGAGCTCGGCCATGCCCTTCCACGTGTCGAAATCGGCCAGCGCCACCAGGCCCGACACCGTGTTGATCAGCCCGGTGGTCAAGCCGACGGAGAAGTCGGTACGCACTTGCACTGCGTCGGCGAGGAAGCCGCCCACACCCTCACCGAAATGTTCGACCAGGATGGGACGAATCCACTTCTGGAAGGCGGTGGCCGCATCGCCGATCACGATGACGAGCTCTTCGAGGAGCCCGACGATGCCTTTGACCTGCTGCTGGAAATTCTCGAGCACGGTGCCGACGTCGCGGGCCACCTCGCGCAGGATGTCGTCGCCCTCGCCGGTGAGCAATCCCGTCACGGTGTCCCACAGACCGCCGAACGACAGTCGGTCCAGGAGCCGTCGGATGGCCTCCTGGGTCTCCTGCACATCGGTGGCGAAATCCGAAACCGATTGGGCTACCGAGGAAGCCACCTCCGCCAGTGCCGAGATGGCCTGCCCGAGGCTGTCGAGAGCGGACAGGATGGTGGCACGCTCGGGAATCGACTGAGCTCCGACGGCGGTCTTGACCCCGGTCAACTGCGGTTCGATCGCGGCGAAGCCGGTGGAGAAGTTGCGCCACTGGGTGGCGGTCAGCCGCATCAGCGCGGCGTTGCCCGACGGCCAGGTCATCGCCGCGCCGGCCAAGAGTCCCACTCCGGGCAGCATCCGCAACAGTGGCTGAACCAGGTGCCACTTCGCCGGTGGTGGAACCGTCGACCCGTTGGGGCCTATCGGCACGTGGGCCGGCGCCGCCTTGTCGGGTTCACCGCTGACCCCGCCGGAGGGGCCCGGCCCGCCGATCGTGGATGCGGCATCGGCGTTCTTGTAGTTGTATCCCGTTGCCTCCAAAAGAAGTCCGACGGCACTGAACGCGTTCGCCGCGTCGGCGATGGCGTTGGTGAACTCCTGGGCTTGACGGCCGTATTTCATGCCGAAGTTCAGGCCGGCCGGGTCCACGCCGGAGGCGATGCCCCCGCCGAGTGCCGCACCCAGCGCGTCGGAGAGCATCCGCAGCTGCGAACCCATCGATCCCATGTGTTGACCGGCCGCGACCAACGCGTCCGGTTCAACCTCGATGCGCATGTGTGATCAGGCCTGCCACATCTGGCCGTTCTTGTCGACCGCGTCCGAATAGTTCCGTTCAGCGGCCTGGGCAATCTGCTGCAACGCCGTCAGTGCAGCCTGCATCTGCTCGGCGCCCTCCTGCCATTGCTGCTGCGCCTGCGCTTGGGCGTCGGATCCTGCGCCGCCCCACGAGGAGCGCAGAACGGCCATGGCCTGCTCGACGTCTTCGAGGCATGCGGACACCTCCTGCCCGAACTCCTCCATATGCCTGATCGCCCCGCGCAGCTGCGCGAAGTCCACCACCAGCATGGCCATCGCGTCCTACTCCGCCCGCGGTGATTCGTCGGCGGGCGGCCTCTGGGCGTCGCCGGGCGCGGACTCGGCGGCTGATTGCGTGGCCTGCGCGACCACCTCACCCGCCGCCTGAACCGCCTGCTGCGCTGCGCCGGACGCGATCTGGGCGGCCTGTGCCGCACCGTCGGCCACTTGGCCCGGTAGCTGGTCCACCGGTGAGCTGCTCGGCTGCGACGGTTCGAGGCCCATCTGGTCGGCCAGAGTGGACTCGTGCGTAACGGGTGCCTGGCCACCGGCGCCCGGGGGAGGGGGGCTACCGCCGGAGCCAACACCCGAACCCTCCACCTGCATCGTGGAGTCCAGCATCTGGCCGGACTGCTCGTCGGTCTTCGCGTACTCCTTGCCCGCGATGGTCAGCAGCTCGGACATGGTCTGCAGGCCGCGAATCACCTGGCCTGCCCCGCCGTGCCATTGATCCCACGCCGTGCCGTATGCGGTGGCGGCGTCGCCCTTCCACCCCGAACCCAGTAGCTGACGCGTCTCCAGGTCCACCGCAGACAGCCCGTCCTGCAGCCGTTGCCCAGCCTCCCGCAAGCGCTCGGAGGCGGTGAACATCTCCGACACCACGACTTCAACCGAGCGTCCCGTCACGCCACCACCCTATTTCCGGTGAGCGGGGGTCCCGTGCACCAATTGGGCCGGACGCTCACCCCTACTCTGGAGAGCGTGCGCCTTCTGCTGATCGCCGACACGCACCTGCCCAAGCGTGCGAAGGACCTGCCCGCGCAGGTCTGGGCCGAGGTCGACCGAGCGGATGTGGTCATCCATGCCGGTGACTGGGTCGAGCCCGACCTGCTCGACGCACTGGAGTCCCGAGCCAAGCGCCTGATCGCCTGCTGGGGGAACAACGACGGTCCCGAGCTGCGCCGCCGGCTGCCCGAACGTGCCGACGTCGAGCTGGACGGGTTGCGGTTCACCGTCGTACACGAGACCGGGGCAGCCGCCGGCCGCGACGCCCGGATGGCGCGCGAGTACCCCGACACCGATGTGCTGGTGTTCGGCCACAGCCACATCCCCTGGGACACCACGGCGGAGACCGGACTGCGTCTGCTCAATCCGGGATCCCCGACCGATCGGCGCCGTCAGCCGTACTGCACGTACATGACCGCGACGCTGCGCGCCGGCACCCTGCGCGACGTCGAGCTGCACCGGTTGAAGCGGCGCTCCTAAGGCCGACTGACCTTCTCGTGGTGCGCGCCGCACACGAACAGCGCCAGTCGCGCCGGCGTGTCACCGCCGTTGTGCCAGCGATGCCGGGTGCCGTTCTGCACCACGGTGTCGCCCGGGTGCAAAGTCACCGTGGCGCCGTCGTCGAGTTCGAGGACCACGGTGCCCTCGATCACGACCTCGAAATCAACGGTGTCGGTGGTGTGCATGCCCGGATCTTCCGGTTCCATGTAACCGAGCAGTCCGGGCAGCTGTGTCTCGGTCTCGGAGACCACATCCTCGGCCTCGAGCTGCGACAGATCCGGCGTCGCAGAACCCCGTGGCGGAATGGTGAACATCGAGAAGCGGAAACCCCCCACGGGCGGGAAATAGGTGTGCCACTGCGGCATCGACCCGTCGTCGGGGAAGCGCGGGGCTTCGTCCCCGCCCCACAGCATCGTGAACTCGTAACCGCCCAGGAGGGCGGGCTTGCGCGGGCTGACCTTCTCGTCGCTGGCGAACACTGACTTCCCGGACTCATCGTGTCCGGTGACGACTCGGCGAACATCCATGGACCAAGTCAAGCACCGCGAGGGCGGCTCGCGTGGCACTCTCAGCGATATGGATAGCAAGCCCGCCGCCCCGACCATCGAAGCCGCACACCGGCAGCATCTGGCGACGCTGCCGTTCGACGACACCCGCGATTTCACCGACGCCGAGCGAGGCTTCGTCGCCGCCTTGGACCCGTGCGTGATCAGGGCTGCCGACGGACGCGTGGTGTGGGACAACGACGTCTACGCCTTCCTGGACGGGGACGCGCCGCCGACCGTGCACCCGAGCCTGTGGCGGCAATCGAAGCTGGTTGCGAAACAGGGACTCTACGAGGTGGTCAGGGCGAACGATGCGGGCATCTATCAGGTGCGCGGTTTCGATCTGTCGAACATCACCTTCGTCGAAGGGGACACCGGCATCATCGTGATCGACCCGTTGGTCTCCACGGAGGTGGCCGCGGCCGCGTTGGCGCTGTATCGCCGACATCGCGGGAATCGTGCGGTCACCGCAGTGATCTATACCCACAGCCACGTCGACCACTTCGGCGGCGTGCTGGGAGTGACGACGCAAGCCGACGTCGACGCCGGCAAGGTCGCAGTGCTCGCGCCCGAGGGCTTCACCGAACACGCCGTGCAGGAGAACATCTACGCCGGTACCGCCATGACGCGCCGCGCCGGCTACATGTACGGCACGGTGCTCGAGCGTGGCCCGCAGGGCCAGGTCGGTTGCGGTCTCGGCCAGACCCCGTCGACGGGGGAAGTGGCGATCATCGTGCCCACGATCGACATCCGCACCACCGGGGAGACCCACACCATCGACGGGGTCGAGATCGAGTTCCAGATGGCCCCGGGAACCGAGGCCCCGGCCGAAATGCACTTCTATTTCCGGCGTTTCCGCGCGTTGTGCATGGCCGAGAACGCCACGCACAATCTTCACAACCTGCTGACGCTGCGGGGCGCGCTGGTACGCGACCCGCACGGCTGGGCCGGCTACCTCACCGAGGCGATCGAGACGTTTGCCGACCGCGCCGACGTGGTGTTCGCCTCGCACCACTGGCCCACCTGGGGACGCGAACGCATCGTGGAATTCCTGTCGTTGCAACGGGATCTGTATGCCTACCTGCACGACCAGACCTTGCGTCAACTCAACCAGGGCTACACCGGAATCGAGATCGCCGAGAACTTCGCGATGCCGCCGGCCCTGGAACGAGCGTGGCATACACGCGGGTACTACGGCTCAGTCAGCCACAACGTCAAAGCCGTCTATCAGCGCTACATGGGCTGGTTCGACGGGAATCCCGCCCGGTTGTGGCCGCACCCGCCCGAGGCGATCGGACCACGCTACGTCGAGGCGATGGGCGGTATCGACCGTGTCGTCGAGCTGGCGCAGCAGGCCTTCGATGACGGTGACTTCCGCTGGGCTGCAACGTTGTTGGACCACGCGATGTTCACCGACGAGAACCACACGGCTGCCCGCGCACTGTACGCCGACACCCTCGAACAACTCGCCTACGGCGCGGAGACCGCGACGTGGCGCAACTTCTTCCTGGCCGGAGCCACCGAGTTGCGCGACGGCAACTTCGGCACCCCGGCGCAGACGAACTCGACCTCGATGGTCGGTCAGCTGACACCCGAGCAGATGTTCGACGTGCTGGCCATCAGCGTGAACGGCCCGCGCGCCTGGGATCTCGACCTGGCGGTCGACGTCACGTTCGCGGACTCCGGTCGGAACTTCCGCTTGACGCTGCGCAACGGCGTGCTGGTCTACCGTGAGGCCGCGGCGGAGGCCTCGACCGCGCAGACCACGCTCCGTCTGCAAAACAAGCTGCGTCTTCTCGCGCTGGCACTCGGCGACACCATGTCGGACGGACTCGACATCGACGGTGACGCAGGCGTTCTCACGGCGCTGCTGTCGGTGCTGGACCGCCCCAACCCCGACTTCAACATCGTCACCCCCTGAGCTACACGCTGCCTCCGTCGGCACGCACGATCGATCCCGACGTGAAACTCGACGCATCGGACATCAAAAACAATGCAGCCCCGATGATCTCGTGGGGTTCGCCGGCGCGCTTCAACGCGCTGCCGCCGAACGCCTCCGCGGTGTCGAAGTTCCACGCCTTGCTGATGTCGGTCAGGAACGGCCCCGGCATCAGTGTGTTGACCCGCACCGTCGGTCCGTAAGCCTGCGCCAAAGCCTCGGTCATCACGTTCAGCCCGGCTTTGGCCGCCGCGTACGGGATGAACGACGGATCCGGACGCAGCGATCCGTGGGTGCTGACGTTGATGATCGAGCCACCACCGTCGGCGACCATGCGCTCACCGACCAGCACCGACAACCGGAACGGGCCCTTGAGGTTCAGGTTCACCACCGAGTCGAACAACTTCTCGGTCACCGAACTCAACGAGTCGTACACCGGCGACATGCCGGCGTTGTTCACCAACACATCCACCCGGCCGAACCGCTCGTAAGCCGCGTCGACCAGCCCGTCGAGCTCGTCCCAGCGCCCCACGTGCACCTGGTGCGCCAGCGCCGCACGGCCGGTCTCGGCGGCGATCTCCTCGGCCGTGGCCACACACGCGTCGTACTTACGGCTAGCGACCACGACGTCGGCTCCGCAGCGTGCGGCCGCGAAGGCCATCTCGCGGCCCAGGCCGCGGCTGCCCCCGGTGACCAGCACCACGCGGTCGGTCAGGTCGAACAGGGAATCGGCAAATCCACCCACGCGCCCTATGGTGGCACGGTGCAACTGCTTCTGGTCCGACATGCGCTGCCGCTGCGCAGCGAGCCCGGTCAGGGCTCCGATCCCCGCCTGTCCCCCGAGGGCATCGAGCAAGCCCAGCGGCTGCCCGACGCGCTGTCCCGGTTCCCCATCACCCGCCTCGTCAGCAGCCCGCAGGTGCGCGCGATCGAGACGGCGCAGCCGCTGGCCGAGAAGCTGGGGCTGCAGGTCGAGGTCGACGACAGGCTCGCCGAGTACGACCGCGACCTTTCGCACTACATCCCGATCGAGCAGATCGCCGCCGAGCGGCCCGACGAGATGGCGCGGCTGATCAGCGGGCGTCTGCCCAGCGGCGTCGACGAAGCAGAATTCCTGGGCCGGGTCCGCGCCGCCGTCGACGACGTCGTCGCCGCTGCCGACCACGACGACACCGTCGCGCTGTTCAGCCACGGCGGCGTCATCAACGTGCTGCTGCACCAGATCCTCGGCACCGAGCGGCTGTTGTCGTTCAACGTGGACTATGCGTCGGTGACGCGGGTGTTGTCGTCGCGCAGCGGACGGCTGGCCGTGGCCGGGGTCAACGGCATCGAACACGTATGGGACTTACTGCCCCGAACCAGGCGGTGGTAGACACTTCCTCGTGAGCGACCTCGACGGACTCGACCTGACCGCCCTGGACCGACACCTGCGTGAGGTCGGCGTGCCCCGCACCGGCGACCTGCGCGCCGAGCTGATCTCCGGCGGACGGTCCAACCTCACCTTCCTGGTCGGCGACGACGCGTCGCAATGGGTGCTGCGGCGTCCGCCGCTGCACGGTCTCACCCCCTCGGCGCACGACATGGCCCGCGAGTACCGCGTCGTCGCCGCACTTGCCGACACCGCGGTGCCGGTCGCCCGCGCGGTGACGATGCGCAACGACGATTCCGTGCTCGGCGCACCGTTCCAGATGGTCGAGTACGTCGCGGGCCGGGTCGTGCGCCACACCGACCAGCTCGAGGCGCTCGGCGACGAGAAGACCATCCACCGCTGCGTCGACGCGCTGATCCAGGTGCTCGCCGACCTGCATGCCATCGACCCCGACGCCGTCGGCCTCGGCGACTTCGGCAAACCCACCGGCTACCTGGAGCGCCAGGTACGGCGCTGGGGCTCGCAGTGGGAACTGGTCCAGCGCCCCGACGACACCCGCGACGCCGATGTCAGGAAACTGCACGCACTGCTCGGCGAGAAGCTGCCCCCGCAGAGTCGCGCCTCGATCGTGCACGGGGACTACCGCATCGACAACACGATCCTCGACAACGACGACCCCACCAAGGTGATCGCGGTGCTGGACTGGGAGATGTCCACGCTGGGTGATCCCCTCAGCGACGCCGCGTTGATGTGCGTGTACCGGCACCCGATGTTCAACCTGGTCCACAACGACGCCGCGTGGGCGTCGCCGCTGATCCCGGACGCCGACGGGCTGGCCCAGAAGTACTCGCAGGCCGCCGGGCAACCCCTGGACCACTGGGACTTCTACATGGCGCTGGCGTACTTCAAGCTCGCGATCATCGCGGCGGGCATCGCCTACCGCGCGCGGGAGGGTGGCGTCACCGACGACACCGACAAGGTCGACGACGCCGTCGGTCCGCTGGTCGCAGCGGGGCTGCAACAGCTGTCATGACACGTCGCGGTGCAACCGCCACGCGACAGCCGTGAGGTAGAGCCACAACACCCCGCCGCCGATCCACACGGGCGCGTAGTTGAAGGTGCCGACCGTCGACGGCGCACTGGCACTCATGTAAACCGCCACCGCCAACACCGCTGCGGCCGCACCCCACGACCACCGCGCCCAGCCCGACCGGCGGACGGAACGGAAGTAGCGGGCGAAGGCCAGACAGGCGCACGTCACCGCAAAGAAGCCGGTCGAGCTTGCCACCGCGTGCACCTGAGCCGACGTGCTGGCCGAATGGAACCCCGGGGAGTCCGCCCGGGCGCCGGGTGGGAATCCGAACATCGGATCCGTGGGGAACAGACCCACGACCACCCCCGCCAGCAGTCCGTACAGACCCAGGCAGACGGCACCGATCCGGCCGCTTCTGTGGGAACCGATCACCCGCCACACCCCGGCGGCGAACGCCGTCACTAGCAGCCCGCTGACAATGAAGTTCGCGGTCTGGATCCAGCCCTGGTCACCGAGGGCCAGCTGGGAGTTGGCGTGCCGGGTCAGGTCGAATCCGGGTCGGGTCAGCGCCGCGCCCAAGGAAACGGACGTCAGCAGGGCACCCGCCAGCATTCCTGCTGCCAACAGGATTCTCGTGACGCGCAACGCGCTACGAGTGCGCCCGCAGGTTCTTCTTCGCGGCGCGCCGCAGTTGGAACATCCGCACGGCGCCGACGGCCACGGTGATCAGACCGCCGGCGACGGCGGCGAACAGGATCGCAACACCCAGCGGCAGGCTCCAGTGCCAGCCCAAAAACGCGAACTCCGTCGACTCGGTGTTCTGCGCGATGAAGATCAGCAGAACGATCAGGATGAGGAAGCCGAGCGTCAGCGCCGTCCAGAGCGCGGCGGCGCGTGTGCGATGTACCGCCGACTGCGGTGGCGGAGCGCTACCTGCAGGGGGAGTGGCCGGGACGTCGAACGACGACGGTTCCGGCACCGACGCGGACGGATCGCTGGTCATTGCTCCATCATTGCCCGATCCGGCTTCGAATGAAACCATTTCGGGTCTGGCGTAAGGTCGGCCGATGGGTCGCACCCGACGAACCAATTCTGTCGTCGTAGCTGTTCTCGCCGTGATCTCGGTGATGCTCGCCGCCTGCGGAAGTTCCAATCCGCTCGGCGGCGGCGAGATCTCCGGTGACCTGAAGTCCATCAAGGTCGGCTCAGCGGACTTCACCGAGTCGAAGATCCTCGCCGAGATCTACGCCCAGGCGCTCGAAGCCAACGGCTTCACCATCTCCCGTCAGTTCGGCATCGGCAGCCGCGAGACTTACATTCCTGCGGTGCAGGACCACTCCATCGATCTGATCCCGGAGTACACCGGAAACCTGCTGCAGTACTTCGACGCCGACAGTGCCGCCACGACTCCCGACGAGGTGCTGCTCGGTCTGGTCAAGGCGTTGCCGGGTTCGCTGTCCATCACCTACCCGTCACCGGCCGAGGACAAGGACACCCTGGCCGTCTCACAGGAGACCGCGCAGCGCTGGAACCTGAGGACCATCGGTGACCTCGCTGCGCGCTCACCGGAGGTGAAAATCGGTGCGCCCTCGGAGTTCCAGACCCGACAGACCGGTCTGGTCGGTCTGAAACAGAAGTACGGACTGGACATCGCGCCCGCCAACTTCATCGCGATCAGCGACGGCGGCGGGCCGGCGACGGTCAAGGCCCTCACCGACGGAACCGTCACCGCCGCCAATATTTTCAGTACGTCACCGGCGATCGAGCAGAGCAACCTGGTGGTGCTCGAAGATCCCGAGAACGCGTTCCTCGCCGCGAACGTCGTCCCACTGGTCGCGTCGCAGAAGATGTCCGACCAGCTCAAGATCGTGCTCGACGCGGTCAACGCGAAATTGACCACCGAAGCGCTGATCGAGATGAACACCTCCGTCGAGGGCAACCGCGGCATCGATCCCGACGAGGCCGCCCGAAAGTGGATCGTCGACAACGGATTCGACCAGCCGGTAGGGGAGTGAACATGATCACCTTCGACCACGTGACCAAGCGCTACCCCGACGGGACGGTGGCCGTCGACGACCTGTCTCTGGAAGTCCCCGAAGGCGCTCTCACGGTGTTCGTCGGGCCGTCGGGGTGCGGCAAGACCACATCGATGCGGATGATCAACCGGATGATCGACCCGACGTCGGGCACGCTGACCGTCGACGGCCGCGACGTCACCAAGGTCGACCCGGTGAAGCTGCGGCTCGGGATCGGCTACGTCATCCAGAGCGCCGGGCTGATGCCGCATATGCGCGTCGTCGACAACGTCGCCACCGTCCCGGTCCTGCGGGGCGAATCACGGCGCAGTGCGCGCAGATCGGCGCTCGCGGTGATGGAACGCGTCGGTCTGGACCCCACGCTGGCCGACCGGTACCCGGCCCAGCTGTCCGGCGGGCAGCAGCAGCGCGTCGGGGTCGCCCGCGCGCTGGCGGCCGACCCGCCGATCCTGCTGATGGACGAGCCCTTCAGCGCGGTCGACCCGGTGGTGCGCGAGGAACTGCAGACCGAGATCCTGCGCCTGCACTCCGAACTGCGCAAGACGATCGTGTTCGTCACCCACGACATCGACGAGGCGATCAAGCTGGGCGAGCGGGTCGCGGTGTTCGGCCGCGGAGGGGTGCTGCTCCAGTACGACGCCCCGGCGCGGCTGCTGTCCAACCCCGCCGACGACGCGGTCGCCGGGTTCGTCGGCGCCGACCGCGGCTACCGAGGCTTGCAGTTCTTCGGTGCGACCGGTCTCCCGCTCCACGACATCCACCACGTCCGAGAGAGCGAAATCGACTCGCTGGCAATGGGTCCCGAAGACTGGGTGCTGGTCACCCGCCCCGACGGCACCCCGTACGCCTGGATCAACGCCGACGGCGTCACGCTGTACCGCGGCGGGAGTTCCCTCTACGACAGCACCATCGCGGGCGGTTCCTTGTTCCGGCCCGACGGGACACTGCGGCAGGCGATGGACGCCGCGTTGTCCTCACCGTCCGGCCTGGGCGTCGCCGTCGACACCGACGGCCAGATCCTCGGCGGGGTCCGCGCCGAGGACGTGCTCGACGCGCTGGACCGGCAGCGCGCAACCCAACGAGCCGGGAGCTGAACCGGTGCGCTACCTGGTCACCCACCTCGACGACGCGTGGGCGTTGACGGTGATCCACCTGCGGCTGTCACTGATCCCGATCGTCCTTGGTCTGCTCATCGCGGTCCCCCTCGGCGCGCTGGTGCAGCGCACCACCGTGCTGCGGCGCATGACGACGATCACCGCCAGCATCGTCTTCACGATTCCGTCGCTGGCGTTGTTCGTGGTGCTGCCGCTGATCATCCCGACCCGAATCCTCGACGAGGCCAACGTGATCGTCGCGCTGACCCTCTACACGGTCGCGCTGCTGGTGCGCGCGGTACCCGAAGCGCTCGACGCGGTGTCCCCGGCGGTGATCGACGCGGCCACCGCCGTCGGCTACCGGCCACTGACGCGAATGCTGAAAGTCGAGCTCCCGCTGGCAATTCCGGTGCTGATCGCGAGCCTGCGGGTGGTCGCCGTCACCAACATCTCGATGGTTGCCGTCGGGTCGGTCATCGGCATCGGCGGGCTGGGCACGTGGTTCACCGAGGGCTACCAGGCCAACAAGAGCGACCAGATCGTCGCCGGCATCATCGCGATCTTCGTGCTGGCCATCATGATCGATACGTTGATCATGCTCATCGGCAAGCTGCTCACGCCGTGGACCAGGGCGGGCAGCAGTCCCAAGACCGCGGCAGGAGCACCGGCGTGAACTTCCTGCAGGACGCCCTGTCGTTCATCTTCACCGCGGCCAACTGGGGCGGGCCGGCCGGACTGGGTGCCCGCGTGGTCGAACACCTCGAGTACACCGGCATCGCCGTGTTCTTCTCGGCCCTGATCGCCGTGCCCCTGGGCATGGTCATCGGGCACACCGGACGGGGCACGCTGCTCGTCGTCACCGGAGTCAACGCGTTGCGCGCGCTGCCCACGCTGGGGGTGCTGTTGCTCGGGGTGCTGCTCTGGGGACTCGGACTGCTGGGGCCCACGGTGGCGCTGATGTTGCTCGGCATCCCGCCGCTGTTGGCCGGCACGTACTCGGGCATCGCGAACGTGGACCGCACCGTCGTCGACGCGGCCCGATCGATGGGGATGACCGAGCGCCGCATCCTGCTGCGGGTCGAGACGCCGATCGCCATGCCGCTGATCCTCGGCGGGCTGCGCACCGCAACGCTGCAGGTCGTCGCCACCGCGACGGTGGCGGCCTACGCCAGCCTGGGCGGCCTGGGCCGCTACCTGATCGACGGCATCAAGATCCGCGAGTTCCACGTGGCACTGGTGGGTGCCTTGATGGTGACCGCGCTGGCGCTGCTTCTCGATGCGGCTCTCGCGTTTGCGGTCTGGCTGTCGGTCCCGGGTACCGGCCGCTTCGGTCGGCTGCGTCGCATGCCGCAGCCGTTTCTCGGAGACGAGGTGCGACTGGACGCCTCGGAACCACCGTCGGGTGGATCCCGCCGCGCAGGCCCGAGGGCGTCGCCTACGGTAGAGGCATGAGTGAAGCCGATCGCTCTGGCGAACGCGAGGTGCAACGATCCGTTTTGACCTGGCGTGCCCACGACGAGCCCCGGATGGAGTCGACCCGGGTGCAACTGTCAGGCAGGCGCATCAAGGCCTACGGCCGCGTCGTCAACGCCGCCACCTCGACCCACCCCGCGTTCAGCGCGTCCTACGACCTGGTCACCGACGAGAACGGCGCCACGAAACGACTGTCGCTGACCGTGACGCTGGCCGAGCGGGAACGCCAACTCTCCATCGCCCGCGACGAGGAGAACATGTGGCTGGTGCAGGAGCACGCCGGCCAGACGCGCAGGTCGGACTTCGACGGCGCACTCGACGTCGATGTGCTGCTGAGTCCGTTCTTCAACTCGCTGCCGATCCGTCGCCTGGGCCTGCACGCCGGCGGGGCGTCGGCGGTCACGCTTCCCGTCGTCTACGTGCGTGTGCTGCCGGAACTGACGGTCGAGGTCGCCAACATGAGTTATTCGCCGGGGGCCGACGGGATCGATCTGCGCTCACCGGCGGCCGAGACCACCATCACAGTGGATTCCGAGGGCTTCATCCTCGACTATCCCGGGTTGGCAGAGCGAATCTGATCACCCCGCCCGCGCGGCCCGCGGCGGCCAGTTCGTCGCGCCACCCCTCTTCGCCGATCACCACGGTGACGATGTCGGGCCGGTCGAACCGCTCGTAGCGAATGCGCGCCGCGTGCCCCATCTCCACCAACTCGGCGACCGACCGGTGGTTGGCCAGGTGATCGCGGGCGTCGGTGAGCAACCGCAGCGTCTCGTCCAGCACGGGTAACAGCTGTGCGGCGTTGGCTTCGCACATGGCGCGCACCAGGTCCGGGGCGGTGGCCGCGACCCGGGTGCCGTCGCGGAACGAGCCGGCCGCCAACGCGAAGGCCAGCGGCACCTCTCCGGCAGTGACGGCCAGCGCCTCGGCGAGCAGATGGGGCAGGTGCGAGATGGTGGCCGCGGCGGTGTCGTGTTCGTCGGAGCGGGCCGGGACGACGACGGCTCCGCAGTCCAGAGCGAGCGTCATCACCTCCGCCCAGACTCCGGCGTCGACGTGGTCGTCGACGGCGACCACCCACGCCGCGTGGTGGAACAGACCGGCGTCACCGGCGGCCCAGCCCGAGTGCGCGGTCCCGGCCATCGGGTGCCCGCCGACGAACCGGTCCAGCAGCCCCACCTCGGCGACCTCGTCGAGCACCGCGCCCTTGACGCTGGTCACGTCGGTCAGCGGACAGTGCGGCGCGACGGCACTGATGTGACGCAGCATCGACGGCAGCGCCGGGACCGGCACCGCGAGCACGATCAGCGCATTCGTCTCGGCTGCCCGGCGGAGGGCCTCGTCGAGGTCGGCGGTCGCGTCGAACCCGTCGGCGCGGGCACCTTCGACACCTTCGATCGATCGGTTGTACCCGAACACCTCACGCCCGGCCCGCTGGGCCGCGCGCATCAGGGAGCCGCCGATCAGGCCCAGCCCCACCACGCATACCGGTGTCTTCGCCACGGTTTCCAGGTTGGCACACCGAGGACCGTCGGTGGAGGTCAGGAGGGGCGGACGCGCTGGTCAACGCCGTGACTCAGGACTACGGTTAGCTGCCATGGGAGCGCAGCGTGCACAGGCGCAGGAGCAGGCGGTGGACGTGCCTGACGGCTTCGGTGTGGCGGTCGTCCGCGAGGACGGCAAGTGGCGATGCAGCCCGATGCGGTCGGCGGCACTGACCAGCCTGAAGGCAGCCGAAACCGAACTTTGCGAATTGCGCAGCGCCGGAGCCGTTTTCGGGATCCTCGACATCGACGACGAGTTCTTCGTCATCGTGCGGCCGGCGCCGCGCGGTACGCGGCTGCTGCTGTCGGATGCGACGGCCGCACTGGACTACGACATCGCCGCCGAGGTGCTCGAACGGCTCGACGCCGACATCGACGACGACGAACTCGACGACTCCGACCCGTTCGAAGAGGGTGACCTCGGGGTGCTCTCCGACATCGGCCTGCCCGAGCCGGTGCTGTCGGTGATCCTGTCCGAGACCGATCTGTACGCCGACGAGCAGGTCGGACGGATCGCCCGCGAGATGGGCTTCGCCGACGAGCTGTCGGCGGTCCTGGACCGTCTGGACCGGTGAACCAGGAGTCGGTGAGTTCTGCCGACGAGGACCTGATCCGCGCGGCCCTGCAGGCGGCTTCGGCCGCTGGTGAGCGCGACGTGCCGATCGGGGCCGTCGTCGTCGCCGCGGACGGCACCGAGTTGGCGCGGGCAGCCAACGCACGCGAGGCGCTCGGCGACCCGACCGCACATGCGGAGATCCTGGCCTTGCGCGCGGCGGCCGCGGTGCTCGGAGACGGCTGGCGACTCGAGGACGCCACGCTGGCGGTGACCGTCGAGCCGTGCACCATGTGCGCCGGCGCGCTGGTCATGGCCCGGATCGGACGCTTGGTGTTCGGCGCCTGGGAGCCCAAGACCGGCGCGGTCGGTTCACTGTGGGATGTGGTGCGCGACCGGCGGTTGACGCATCGCCCGCAGGTGCGCGGCGGCGTGCTGGCCGACGAGTGCGCGCGCCCGCTGGAGGAGTTCTTCGCCCGGCAGCGTTGAGGTTGCTCGCCACCCTCGCCGAGTGTGCGCGCAGGGCGGGATTCGGGCCGATTTTCCGCCAACGATGCACGCTCGGCGAGCGCGCGGTTTGCGTCAGGTCGCCTGTGCTCGCAGAGTGTGCGCCTGTGGCGGTGACCCTCGCCGAGTGTGCGCTCAGGGCGGGATTCGGGCCGATTTTCCGCCGAGGATGCACGCTCGGCGAGAGCGGTTTGGGAACGCGGCGGTGCCCTTCGCCGAGTGTGCGCTCAGGGCGGGATTGCGGCCGATTTTCCGCCGAGGATGCACGCTCGGCGAGAGCGCGGTTTGGGAACGCGGCGGGTGGGTCGGTAAGCTGCCACACGGTGGCGTGTCCGAGCGGCCTAAGGAGCACGCCTCGAAAGCGTGTGACGGGTAACCCCCGTCCGAGGGTTCAAATCCCTCCGCCACCGCCATATGCAATCAGCCTGTCACCTTCGCGGATGACAGGCTGATCTGCTGTTGCGGCCTACTTCTTGAACGCGTCTTTGACCTTCTCGCCGGCGTCCTTGAGGCTGGACTTGGCCTGGTCGAACTTGCCTTCGTTCTCGGTGTCCTTGTCGCCGGTGAGCTTGCCGACACCTTCCTTGGCCTTGCCGCCGAGGTCGTCGATCTTGTTGCTGGCTTTGTCGTCTGCACCCATGGACGTTTCCTTCCGTCGTGCGTATGGCCCAGTTCGAGCCTCGGGAGGCTGGATACCTTCGCACTCGATTCTCGAAACGCATGGCAGGGTTACCGCATGCCGACCGAGCTCACCGCCGCCGACGCCGCCGCGCTGCTCGGCAGCTCCGACACTCTCGGGCTCCCGCTGGGCCCTGGTCAGCCACCCGCGTTGCTGCGCGCGCTCGGCGACCGCACCGA
This sequence comes from Mycobacterium sp. pV006, assembly GCF_041287115.1. NCBI lineage: Bacteria > Bacillati > Actinomycetota > Actinomycetes > Mycobacteriales > Mycobacteriaceae > Mycobacterium > Mycobacterium sp. pV006. The sequence goes on from NZ_JBGGKT010000010.1 coordinate 43,262, forward strand.
TTGGACCGACCTGCGGGTCTACGGCGCACTGCTCGCGGTTGGGACGGAGCTGTTCACCCGTCCCGGGGTGCGCTACCTCTCCGGGTTCTACGGTCCGTTGGAACGGATGCTGCGCGACGCCGGGGCCGACATCGACTTCGTGCCCGCCGACTTCCGCCGTTTGGGCCCGTTGATGCAGCAGCAGTCACCGCGCGTCATGGTGACGGTGGCGACACCGCCGGACGCCGACGGCTGGTGCTCGCTGTCGCTGCACGCCGGCGGCACGGAAACCGAGCTGCACCGCGCCGGCGCCGACCCGGACAGGTTGCTCGTCGTCGAGGTGTCCGAGGCGTTCCCCCGCACGTTCGGGTGGGGCGAGCACCGGCACGCGCTGCACCTCGACGAGATCGACGTCCTGGTCCGCTCCGAGGACGCACCGCTGGCGCTGCCGTCCCCGCCGCCCACCGATGTCGACATCCAAATCGCCCGCCACGCCGTCGGTTTCATCCCGAGCGGCGCAACCCTGCAGACCGGAATCGGGTCCATCCCGAGTCAGATCGTGACGCTGTTGGCCGACGGGGACGGCGGTGACTACGGCCTGCACAGTGAGATGTTCACCGACGGATGCATGCAGCTGCACCGCGCCGGAAAGGTCACCAACACCGGCAAAGGACAGTACGACGCGGTGAGCATCACCACGTTCGCGTTCGGCTCGACGGAGCTCTACGCGTGGCTGGACGGCAACCATGACGTCGCGTTCCTGCCCGTCGAAATCGTGAACTCCCCGGAAGCCATCGCCGCGAACCACACCATGGTGTCGATCAACGGGGCGCTCGCGGTGGACATCTACGGGCAGGTGGTTGCCGACACCATCGACGGCAGCCAGTACAGCGGCATCGGTGGCGCCGAGGACTTCGTCGCCGGCGCCGGCCTGGAGCTCAGCGACCGATCGCTGATCTGCCTGCCTGCCACCTACGGGCAAGGGGACCAACTGAAGTCGCGGATCGTGCCGCATTTCGTGGCAGGCACGATCATCACCACACCGCGCCACCAGGTCGACGTCGTCGTCACCGAATACGGCGCCGCCGAACTGGAGGGCAAGACGACGCGGCAGCGGGGGCACGCGCTGGCCGAGATCGCGCACCCGAAGTTCCGCGACGAACTGCGCGCCGCGGCCGAGGCGACCTGACCCAGCGAACGCTCAGCTGATCCGCCGACGCGCGGCATCCAACGCGACCTCGGCATCCGTCCACGTCCGCCGGACGATCTCGGCGACGGGCTCCAGACCGGTGATGCGCGCCGACACCTGACCGGTGTTGGCGACGCTGGCGTCGAGGTCGCCTTCGAAGTACAGGTCGGTGATGCGGCCCAGCAGTTCGGCGCGCTCACCCCGATCGCTGAGCGTTGCGGCCAGCCCGGTGCGCAGTACCCGCATCGTCGGATTGCCTGGCACGCTGAGCATCACCGTGCCCGCATCGTCGGCGGCGACGATCGCGTCCTTGAAGTTCGTGTGCACCGCGGCCTCGACGCTGGCCAGCATGCGGGTGCCCATCTGCACGCCCTCGGCGCCCAGTACCACCGCCGCCGCGCATGAGCGAGCGTCGCACATCCCGCCGGCGCAGATGATCGGCAGGTCCACCCGCTCGGCCACCAGCGGCAGCAGCACCATCGTCGACGCGCCGAGTGCGGACTTGAAGCCGCCGCCCTCCACGCCCTCGACCACCAGCGCGTCCACTCCGGCGTCCGCGGCCTTCATGGCCGCCTTCAACGACCCCACCACGTGGACCACCGTCATCCCGGCATCGTGCAGCCGTGACGTGAACAGCGCGGGGTCGCCCGCCGAGGTGAAGACGTGGCGCACCCCGGCGGAGACCAACACGTCCACGATCGACGGATCACGTTTCCAGCCCTGGATCATCAGGTTCGCCGCGACCGGGCGATCGGTGAGGGTGCGGACCCGCACGAGGTCCTCGCGTCCCTGCGGGGTCAGCGTCTCGATCATCCCGAGCCCGCCGCCCTCGGACACCGCCGCAGCAAGTTCGGCTCGGGCGATGTAGGTCATCGGCGCCTGCACCACCGGGTAGCGGACGCCGAGCAATTCCTGAATGCGGTTGGTCACGCGGCCCATCCTGCTACGGTCCGGGCGTGTATCGGGTGATTCAGTGGGGCACGGGCGCGGTCGGCACCGAGATGATCACCACGATCTTGGACCGTCGGACCGATCTGCAGCTGGTCGGCGCCAAGGTCTACTCCGCAGACAAGGACGGCGCCGACGTCGGCGTCCTGGTCGGGCGCGAGCCGATCGGGGTCGCTGCGACCACCGATGCCGATGCATTGCTCGCCCTCGACGCCGATTGCGTGCTCTACACGCCTCGCATCGCACGCCTCGACGAGGTGTGCGCGATCCTCGCGAGCGGGAAAAACGTTGCCACTACCGCATTCCTGTTCCATCCGCGCAGGCTGGCCACCGCGGATGCGCAACGGTTGCAGCAGGCGTGCGAGGCCGGCAACAGCTCGGTGCACGGCAGCGGGCTCAACCCCGGAAACCTCTCTGCCGTACTGCCTCTCGCGCTGTCGGGGATGAGCCGCACCATCGAGAAAATCACCTTGCAGGAGCGTGCGGACTGGTCGGTGTACGAAAGCACCGCAATCACCTTCGACAACATGGGGTTCGGACGCCCGGTGGACCAGATCACACCCACCGCAACCGAATTCCTGGCCTTCAACAGCGGGCTGTTCACCGAACAGGTGTGGTTCATCGGCGACGAACTGGGCGCCGACCTGGACGAAGTGACGGCAACGGTGGAAGCCATACCCGCGCAACGGGATCACCAGATCTTCGACAACTTGCTGCCGGCCGGTATGACCGCGGGGCAACGCTGGCGCTGGATCGGGCTGCGCCAGAGCCGACCGCTGGTCGAGATCGAGACCCTGTGGACCGTCGGCGGCGAGTATCCCGCGCACTGGCCGACACCGCAGCACGGCTGGACGTTGACCATCGAGGGCGACCCGTCGATGCGCACCCACTTCATCTCGCTGGCGAGCTTCACCCGTGCCGCCGACATGGCCGAGCACGTCCGCTCCGCCAACGTCGCGACTGCGATGCAGGTGCTCAACGCGGTGCCGGCGGTGTGCGAGGCCGCACCGGGTTTCGCGACGGCGGCGTCGCTGCCGTTGATCCGGAACGCCGCGGCGTTCGCGGGTCAGCGGTAGAACGTACCGGTGTGATCGGCCGTCCACACCCCGTCGATGCACGCGAGCACGTAACCGTCGGGCGTCTGGGCCGCGGTCGACGGCTGGTCGCACGCGGAGCGCAGGGTGCGCACCCCGACCAACGGCGACCACGCGATCCACTTGCTGCGCGAACTGCACTGCAGGGTGTTGCCCGAGGCGTCGACGCCGAAGTTGAAGCGCGTCGACTGGTTGCAGCGCTCACCGGCCTGCACACCGCGTTTGACGTAGGGCACGCAGTCCAGACCGTCACACACGGTCGGCGTCGCCGACGCCGACGGCAAACCCGAACCGAACACGACCGACGGCGCGGTCAGCAGCGCACCGGCCAGCGCGGCCGCGGCGATCAACTTCATGATCCCCAGCCTAGGGTGATCCCGCGCAGCGTAAGGTCACATCCCATGAAGTCGCTGGTGGCGGTTCTATCTGCGGGGATGCTGTCTGCGGGCGCGCTGGCGTCGGCGCCCACGGCCGGCGCCGACGAGGTCGCGTACCTGGTCAACGTGCACGTGCGTCCGGGCTACAACTTCCCCAACGCCGACGCCGCACTCGGCTACGGGCGCACCGTCTGCGACCGGGTGGCCGCGCAGATGCCCTACGGCCAACTGGTCGACCAGGTGAAGGCCGACTTCCACAGCACCGACTACTACCAGGGCGCGTACCTGATCAATCAGGCCGTCAACGAGCTGTGCCCGGCGCAGATCTGGCAGCTGCGGCAGTCGGCCGCGGGCTACGTCCCCGCCTGATCCCGCGCTACGGGCAGGTCACCTCGATCTCGAACGGCTTGTTCACCGGCTGCATCGGGTTGGCCATGTCCATCCCGGTGGCGGTGCCGGAGATCTTGTAGGTGTTGCCGTCCTTCTCCACGGAGGCCTCGCCCTGGCCGGCGTCCCTGGCGTAGCCGAGGTTCATGCCGTCGACGTTGCCCAGCGCGACGGACACGACGGTGGGCGGATCACCCTCGGTGAGCACGGCGCCCATTCCGCCGCTGGGGTCGCCGATGGCGAGATTGATGTTGCCGCCCATCGTGGCGCAGGTGACGGTGCCGGTCACTTCGCGGTCCTGGCCGTCGATGGTGACGGTGCTCTTGCCTTCGGCGGAGGCGGCTGACGAGGTCTCGCCGGTGGTTTCTGATTTGTCGCCGTCGGAGGAACAGCCCGACAGTCCGGCGACAAGGATCGCTGCGCCGCCGACGGCGACGAGGACGGAACGCTTCACCTGGGTCTCCTTTGGTTGCGTGGCCCGTCGGGGGCGACGGGCCATCCACTGCAACATGCTGCGCCGATTTCGCGTGAACGGGGCATTTCTCAGGGAATCGTGATCAAGAGTTTGTCAACAGGCGATCTTGATCTGGAAGGACGCCGACGACCGGAAGCTCGGGTTGTCGGTCTGGAATCCGTCGGCGGTCCCGGTGATCTCGTAGGTGCGGTCGGTCAGTGTCGCCGACGCTTCGCCGCCCAGCCCGTCGTTGTAGCTGCCGGTGAATCCACCCAGGTCAGAGATGCTGACCTCCCGGACGATCAGTTCCTCGCGACTGTCGATGAGCACCGAGGTCCCCGACTCGTCGCTGCCCGTGCTGATCGACATCAACGACCCGGCGGGCTCGCACCGCACCGACTCGGTCGTCCCCGCGTCCTGGCCGTCGACCGTCACCTGCGCGGTGCCCGCCACCAGCGCGCCCGGCGGCGGGTTGTATTCCGGCGGCGGCGACGAACATCCGGCGAGGGCCAGCACGGCTGCGCCGGTCGATACGGCGGAAACCAGTCGAGATTTCACAGTGCAAGAATCTACGACGTGGCCGCCCCCGATATCCGTCATCCGTTTTTTCGGGTGGAGGCCGAACTTCCGGGACGCCAGGGCCGCACCGGGGTCATCCACACCCCGCACGGCGACATCCGCACCCCGGCGTTCATCGCCGTCGGCACCCAGGCCACCGTCAAAGCGGTACTGCCCGAGACGATGCAGCAACTCGGCGCGCAGGCGGTCCTGGCCAACGCCTACCACCTGTACCTGCAGCCGGGGCCCGACATCGTCGACGAAGCCGGGGGACTCGGCGCATTCATGAACTGGCCGGGCCCGACGTTCACCGACAGCGGCGGCTTCCAGGTGATGTCGCTGGGCGTCGGATTCAAGAAGGTGCTGGCGATGGACACCGACCGCCTGCAGGCCGACGACATCATCGCCGCGGGCAAGGAGCGGTTGGCCCATGTCGACGAGGACGGGGTGACGTTCCGTTCGCACCTCAACGGCTCGAAACACCGGTTCACCCCCGAGGTCTCCATCGGCATCCAGCACCAGCTGGGTGCCGACATCATCTTCGCGTTCGACGAACTGACGACGCTGGTCAACACCCGCGGCTATCAGGAGCGTTCGGTCGAGCGCACCCACCGGTGGGCGGTGCGCTGCCTGGCCGAGCACCGCCGGCTCTCCGAGGTGCGGTCGCACAAGCCGCCGCAGGCACTGTTCGGCGTGGTGCAGGGCGCACAGTACGAAGACCTGCGCCGCCAGGCCGCGCGCGACCTCGCGGCACTGGACTTCGACGGGTTCGGTATCGGCGGCGCGCTGGAGAAGCAGAACCTGGCGACGATCGTCGGCTGGGTGACCAGCGAGCTGCCCGACGACAAACCGCGTCACCTCCTGGGCATCAGCGAACCCGACGACCTGTTCGCCGCCGTCGCGGCCGGTGCAGACACTTTCGACTGTGTGTCACCGTCGCGGGTGGCGCGCAACGCCGCGGTGTACTCCGTCCACGGCCGCTACAACATCACCGGCTCGCGCTACCGCCGCGACTTCACCCCGATCGACGCCGAGTGCGACTGCTACACCTGCGCCCACTACACCCGGGCATACCTGCACCATCTGTTCAAGGCCAAGGAGATCCTGGCCTCGACGCTGTGCACGATCCACAACGAGCGGTTCATCATCCGGCTGGTCGACCAGATCCGCGAATCCATCCCGGAAGGGCGCTTCGACGATCTGCGCGAGCACGTCCTGGGGCGCTACTACGCGTCGCGGGCACAATCGGGGGTATGACGACCGCCGCGGATCCACAGTCGCTTCTGGTGACCCTGCTCGACCCGGCGCACCGGGCCGACCCCTACCCGATCTACCGACAGATCCGCGAGCACGGCCCCCTGCAGCTGCCCGAGCTCAACCTCACCGTGTTCACCTCCTACGCCGACTGCGATCAGGTGCTGCGCCACCCGGCGTCGGCCAGCGACCGCATGAAGTCGACGGTCACCCAGCGGATGGTCGCCGAAGGCGGTGAAGCCCGCCCCATCGGCACCCCAGGATTTCTGTTCCTGGACCCGCCCGACCACACCCGCCTGCGGGGACTGGTGAGCAAGGCCTTCGTCCCGAAGGTCGTCAGGAACCTCGAACCCGACATCGTGACGCTGGTCGACGACCTGCTCGACAGGGCCGAGGCGACGTTCGACGTCATCTCCGGGCTGGCCTATCCGCTCCCGGTGGCGGTCATCTGCCGCCTGCTCGGGGTACCGCTGGAGGACGAGCCCCAATTCAGCGACGCGTCAGGGCTTCTCGCGCAGTCGCTGGACCCGTTCATCACGGTGACGGGCGCAGCGGGCGATGGGTACGAGGATCGGGTCGCGGCCGGCCTGTGGTTGCGGGAGTATCTGCGCGCGCTGATCGCCGAACGTCGCCGCGATCCGGGCCAGGATCTGATGTCGGCGCTGGTCGGAGTCGAAGAGGCCGGTGACCAACTCAGCGAGGACGAGATCGTGGCGACCTGCACCCTGCTGCTGGTCGCGGGCCACGAGACGACGGTCAACCTGATCGCCAACGCAGCCTTGGCGCTGTTGCGCGAACCGACGCAGTGGCAGGCGCTGGGTGCCGATCCCGGCCGCGCGGCCGCGGTGATCGAGGAGACGCTGCGCCACGACCCGCCGGTGCAGCTGGTGGGGCGGGTCGCCGCCGAGGACATGACGATCGGCGGCGTCGAGGTGCCGAAGGGGGACAACATGCTGTTGTTGCTCGCCGCCGCGCACCGCGACCCGGCCGCCGCCGAGGACCCGGACCGGTTCGACCCCGACCGTGCGACCGTCCGTCATCTCGGCTTCGGCAAGGGCCCGCACTTCTGCCTCGGCGCGCCGCTGGCCCGGCTGGAAGCCACGGTGGCGCTGACCGCGTTGACGCGACGCTTCCCGAACGCAGCGCTGGCCGCGGAGCCCGGCTACAAGCCGAATGTCACGCTGCGGGGGATGTCGGAGTTGTCGATAAATCTTCGATGACGGCCAGGGCCGCGCGTTCGCCGGCTTCCACTGCGCCTTCCATGTAGGCGCTCCAGCGCGTGGCGGTGTCGGTGGACGCCCAGTGGATCGGCCCGATCGGCGCGGCCAGCGTGTGGCCGAAGGTGGTCCACACCAGCGGACCGAGGTTGGCGTTGTAGCAGCCGCGGGTCCACTGCCGCTGCGACCATTCGCCGTCGACGTAGCCCTGCGGCCGCGCGGCGCGATCACCGAAGTGCCGCACCAACTCGGCCGTCAGCGCCGCGCGCCGGTCGTCCGGCGGCAGCCGCCCGTAGGTGCGGGCCTGCTCGCCTTCGAGGAACAGCAGCAGCACGCCGTGGTCGTCGCCCGGCACGCAGCTGTCGTTGGACATGCGCGCAGGACCGACGCCGGAGATCAGCTGACCGTTGAGACCGTCTGCGCGCCAGAAGGGTTCGTCGTAGACGAAGAACGCTTTCATCGCCGACGCGTTCGGCGTGCGTTGGGTCAGCTGGTCGCGGTCACCGGGTAGCGGCGGGTCGTACATGATGCGTCCCGCCAGGGTCGGGGAGATCGCCACGATCACCCGCCGGGCCCGCGCCTCGCGCCCGCCGCGGCAGGTCACCGTCGCGCTGTCGCGGGTGTAGCTGATGGTCTGCACCGGCGCGTCGAGCACGAGATGCTCGGACATCTGCGCGGCCAGCCGGTTGGTGATCTCGCCGGTCCCGCCGACGAACCGGGTGGTCTGCGCTCCGCCTTCGGATTCGGCGAACAACTCGGCGGACACACCGCAGGTCTGCAGCGTGAACAGCAGATGCAGGAACGACACCTCGACGGTCGGGACCGCCAGGATGCCGACGGTGCAGATCTCCAGCAGCTCCCGCGCCACCGGCGCCAGTCCCTGGGCGTCGTACCAGGCGCCGGCGGTGATCGCGTCCCATTCGGCGGCGCGCGGCGCCGTCCACGGCGCCTCGGGCGCCACGGTGGCCGCCAGCTCGTCGAGGCGGTGCAGCACCGTCTGCAGTCCGGCGAGTTCGTCAGCGAACCGCTCGTGAAAGTCCTTCTGCCGCAACACACTCGACCCGCAGAGCTCATAGGACGTCTCTCCGTCGTCGAACTGCGGATAGGTGGCGACGCCGAGTTCGGCGGCCAGCGCGAACATCCGGTGGTGGGTGTCACCGATCCACTGCGCGCCGAGTTCGACGGGTAGTCCCGGCAGCACCTCCTCGGTGAGGATGCGTCCGCCGACCCGGTTGTCGGCTTCGAGTATCAGCGGCGTCAGGCCGGCCCGAGCCACGGTGCGGGCTGCGATCAGTCCGGAAAGCCCTGCGCCGACGACGACGACATCGGCCTCCTGGCGTGGCATGGCTCAAACGATCTCACGGCGATCCGCTCATCGGGGTCGGTATATCCACGCCGAGCGCGGCAACCGTCCCGGGTCGAACTCCGTCAGCATGTCCTCGGGTGTGCGCGCGGTGTAGCCGAGCGATTCGGCGATCTGTGCCAGCGCCGCATCCACCCCGATCTCGGCGAGCGTCACCGCGCCGTCTCGTTTGGCCAGCCGCGCACCGTCGGCGTTGAGCACCAGCGGCACGTGCGCGTACACGGGTGGGCGGTGGCCGAGCCACTCGGCAAGATAGGACTGCCGGGGTGACGACGACAGCAGGTCGTCGCCGCGAACCACCTGGTCGATGCCGGAGGCGGCGTCGTCGACCACGACGGCGAGGTTGTAGGCCGGTACGCCGTCACCGCGCCGCACCACGAAATCGTCGACCACGCCGGTGTACTCGCCGTGCAGGACGTCGTGCACCGTGTAGGACGTCACGTCGGTGCGCAGCCGAAGGGCCGGGGGCCGTCCCGTCTGTTCCCGGCGGGCGGCGCGCTCGGCCGCGGTGAGGTCGCGGCAGGTGCCGGGGTAGGCGCCCTCCGGGGCGTGCGGTGCGCGCGGCGCCGTCGCGATGTCCTTTCTGCTGCAATAGCATTCGAACAACCGGCCGTCGGCGGCGAGCTGGTCGACGACGGTGTCGTAGCGCTCGCGCTGCGTGCTCTGCCGCTCGGTGGGGCCGTCCCAGGTGATCCCCAACGCGGCCAGGTCGGCGAGTTGACGGTCGGCGATGTCGGTGTCGGTGCGGTCGTCGAGATCCTCCACGCGCATCAGGAACCGGCGACCTGTGGAGCGGGCGAAGAGCCACGCCAACAACGCGGTGCGCAGGTTGCCGATGTGCAGATCGGCCGACGGGCTCGGCGCGAACCGGCCCGCACCCGCGGGACTCGTCACGACCGTCAGATTAGCCGTGGGCCAGACTGAGGGGGATGTCCGGGATGCCAGCCGACCACCACCGCTTCGCGCGCGCGGCGCTGCCCGCCTATGCGCGCGCGGCCGACGCGCCGCTGCGGCTGCTCAGCCTGTCGGAGAACGCCACCTACCTCGTCGACGACGGGGAGCCCCTGGTGCTGCGGGTGCACCGCCCCGGTTACCACCCGATGGTGGCGATCCGCTCGGAACTGGCGTGGATGACCGCGTTGCGGCGCGAGACCGACGTCGTCACCCCGGCGTCGATCCCAGCGGCCGACGGACGCGACGTCGTCGCCACCACCGTCGGTGGGCGCACGCTGCACGTCGATGCGATGACCTTCGTCGACGGGTGCACGGCCGAGGAACGCCCCGACGCGGTGGGATACGACCAACTCGGCCGGCTGACCGCGCAGATGCACGACCACGCGACCCGGTGGGCCCCGCCGCCGTTCTTCACCCGATTCCGCTGGGACCTGCAAGCCACGCTGGGACCGGCCGCACGCTGGGGTGACTGGCGCGCAGCGTACGGGCGCCGTGACGGTGCCGTGGTCGTGGAGAAAGCCGCCGCGCAGGTCGCGTCGGCGCTGCAGGAATTCGGACAGGGGCCGGACCGGTTCGGGCTGATCCACGCGGATCTGCGGATGGCCAACCTCATGGTCGCCGCGTCGGGCCCCTCCGGCCTGACCGTCATCGACTTCGACGACAGCGGGTGGTCCTGGTATCTGGCCGATCTCGGCGCGGTCGTCTCGTTCATCGAGGACACCCCGCAGGCAGAGCAGATGATCACCGACTGGCTGCGTGGCTACCGACAGGTGCGTCGGCTGCCCTCGTCGCATCTGGCGATGGTGCCCACGTTCGTGATGTGGCGTCGGCTGATGCTCACGGCGTGGGTGGCCTCGCACCCCGAATCCGACGCCGCGGTCACCTTCGGCGACGGATTCGCCGACGGGACAGTCGCATTGGCGCAGCACTACCTCGAGGACCGCGGCTGGATGCGCTACGAGTAGACGCGCGTTGTTTGCAACCCCGCAGGTGTGGGTGAACATGACATATGGCCAACCGTCCCGTCCCCACGCAGACCCCCGGGCAAGGTCGGGAACCGTCGCAACGACCACCGAAGCCCTGGCGTACCGAGGGGCTGCCGCCCGAGGATGGGACGACCGAACCGCCACCTCCACGGCCGAGCTGGTGGCGTGTCCTGAGCTATCTGCTCGTCGGTTACCTGGTGGTGTTCGGACTGTTGTCCGTGCAGGACTCGATCGGCGGGCCCACCCACATCCCGTACACCGATTTCACCGCGCAGGTGGAGCAGCGCAACGTGGCAGAGGTGTTCTCCCGCGGCGACTCCATTCAAGGTGAACTGCGCGAGCCCCGGCCGGTGCCCGACGAGGACGGCTCGGCGGAGGACGCTGCGACCTACGAGCAGTTCACCACCGAGCGACCCGCCTTCGCCCAAGACGATCTGCTGGCAGCGCTGAAAGACAGCGGTGCCGTCGTGTCCGCGGAACCGCTGACCGAGGAGCGGGGGGTCCTGCTCAACCTCCTGATCTCGCTGGCGCCGATTCTTCTTCTGTTCGGCTTCTGGTATTGGCTGTTCAAACGCAGCCAGAAAGCCCTGGGGGCCGGCGCAGGCGGGATGTTCGGCGGTCTGGGCGGCGGTGACAAACGCAAACCGGTCGACCCCGAATCGGTGCGGACCACCTTCGCCGACGTCGCCGGCATCGACGAGGTCAAAGCCGAAATCAGTGAAATCGTCGACTATCTGCGCGATCCGGACAAGTACCGCAAGCTCGGCGCACGCGCCCCCAAAGGTGTGTTGTTGTCCGGGTCGCCCGGTACGGGGAAGACGCTGCTGGCGCGTGCGACCGCCGGAGAGGCCGATGTGCCGTTCTTCTCGGCCAGCGGTTCGGAGTTCATCGAGATGATCGTCGGCGTGGGTGCCAACCGGGTCCGTGAACTCTTCGGGGAGGCCCGTAAAGTCGCTCCGGCGATCATCTTCATCGACGAGATCGACACCATCGGCCGTGCCCGCAGCAGCGCCGCCACCGTCGGCGGACACGATGAACGCGAGCAGACCCTCAACCAGGTCCTCACCGAGATGGACGGTTTCACCGGCAACGAGGGCGTCGTGGTTCTCGCGGCCACCAACCGTCCGGACATCCTCGACCCGGCGCTGCTACGACCGGGACGCTTCGACCGGTCCATCGTCGTCAACCCGCCCGACCGCAAGGGGCGCGCCGACATCCTGCGGGTGCACACCCGCAGCGTGCCACTCGGCGACGACGTCGATCTCGAGCAACTCGCCGCGATGACACCCGGCATGACGGGGGCAGACCTGGCCAACCTCGTCAACGAGGCCGCACTGGCCGCGGCACGTGACGGCCAATCACACGTGAGCTTCCAGAATCTCGGCGACGCCCTGGAGAAGACCCAGTTGGGTACCGCCCGCAACGTGGTGCTCTCCGATGAGGAGCGCCGGCGCACCGCCTATCACGAAGGTGGGCACGCGCTTCTGGGCATGTTGCAGCCCGGCGCTGATCCGGTGCGCAAGGTGTCGATCATCCCGCGCGGCCACGCACTGGGTGTCACGCTGTCCACCCCGGAGGAGGACCGCTACGGCTACACCGCCGAGTACCTACGCGGACGCATCATCGGGGCACTCGGCGGCATGGCCGCCGAAGAAGAAGTCTTCGGCGTCGTCACCACCGGAGCGGAAAGCGATTTGGAGACCGGCACCAACATCGCGCGGGCGATGGTCGGCCGCTGGGGGATGTCCGAGCACGTCGGCCCGGTGTCGGTGCTGCCCAAGGAAGGTGACCCCCGCATGATGGGGGTCTCCGACGCCATGTTGGCCTCCGTCGACGACGAAGTGCGCCGGCTGATCGAGAGCTGCTACGCCGAAGCCCGGGAACTGCTGCGCGAGAACCGAAACCGACTCGACAATATCGCCGCAGAACTACTCGAACACGAGACGCTCGACGAAGCGCAGGTGTACGCAGCGGCCGGGATCACCAAGCTGCCGGTGTAGCGGCACGCGCTGATCAGCTGCGCGAGCCGATCGTCACCTCCAGTGCGACGCGGTCACGTCCCCGCATGACGACCAGGGGCTGACGCGAGTCCGGGGTGGTGCGGCGAAGCGCGCCGAGCAGGTCCTCCACCGACTCCACCTTCTCGCCGGCCAGTTCGACGATCACGTCGCCCGGTCGCACACCGGCCGCCGCAGCAGGACTACCGGGCTCCACGCCGCGCACCAGCGCGCCGCTCTCCACGGGCACCCGCAACTCCTGCCGGATGGCCGGAGTCAGGCGGCTGGTCGAGACCCCGAGGAACGGGTGCGTGGCGCGGCCGTCGGTGAGCAACTGTTCGGTGACGTCGAGCACGGTCGACGTCGGGATCGCGAATCCGAGCGACACCGCGCCGGCGGCCGGCGGGATGTAGGCCTCGTTGATACCGACCACGCGTCCCTGCGCATCGAGCAGCGCTCCGCCGGAGTTGCCGGGGGAGATCGACGCGTCGGTCTGGATCAGGTCGACCAGCGACGAGCTGGCCACCGCCGAGTCGGGGATGTTGCGGTTGAGCCCGGAGATGATGCCGGCTGTCGCGGTGTTCTCGAACCCCAGCGGACTGCCGATGGCGATGGCGATCTCGCCGGGGCGGGGCAGATCGCTGCGGTATTCCGGTACCGGGAGGTCGCCGCGCTCGGAGCGGACGACCGCGAGGTCGGTGACCTCGTCGGCGGCCAGTACCCGTCCGGTGGCGTTGACGCCGTCGGCGAAACCGATGGTGACTTCGCGGGCATTGCCCACCACATGCGCGTTGGTGACGATGATGTCGGGACGCAGGACCACTCCGCTGCCGACGCCGCCCGGAAGCTGGATCGTCACGACGCTGGGGCTGACCCGCTCCACCAGGTCGGCGAAACCGGTTGCCGGCGGCGGCGCCGGGGCTGGTGACGGGCTGGTTGTCTCGGTGGTAGGCGGAGGTGTCGTCGTGGTTTGCGAATCCTGCTGTGCGACTTGTCCACACGCGGTCAACGTCAACGCGACGGCTCCCGCGGCGGCAATCCGTGCCGGCCTCATCGGGCCAGACTACTCGGGGCCGTCAGCCACCGGGAGACACTTCGCGATACCGAGTGGGAGGCCGTGTTCGGCTTCTTCGAGGATCCGATGCCACTGTCGGGCATCGACGCGGTGGACGGCGTCGTCCTGAAACGCGCTGGAGATCACGACATCCGGGGTGACGTCGGCGAGCACGCCGAGGCTGGCTGCGATCGTCTCGGCATCGGCCGGTTGGTGGATGCCCTCGATGTACCCGGCGCGCCACCGCCCGTCGGCCAGGCGGAACAGGGTGTCACCGGTGAACAGGTAGCGGCCCTCCGCGCCGGGCACCAGGTAGCAGACCGCACCGGGTGAGTGGCCCGGTGTCGGGATGATCTCGACACCGAGGTCGTCGGTGTGCCGTCCCTCCAGCGCGACATCGACTCGTGTGTGTCTGCCGATGTCGGCGAGATCACCCGCCGGTGCGTGTAATGCGTTGTGGAACCGGTCTTTGATCGCGACGAGTGCGGGACCGGCTTCGTCGCGGTGCGAGAGGTATTGGCGGGCCACGCCGCCGAGCTCGGCCAGACCGTCGAAATCGGCGTCGGTCGCGGGGGAGTAGAACAACACCCGGTGCGGCGTCCAGAAATAGGCGTGCGTGGTCAGACCGGGGAACGGGGAATCGACCCGGGTCTCGTAGAGGTCGTCGAATATCTTGCGCATGCGTCCAGGCTGCAACCTCAAGTCCTGTTGAGGTCAATACCCGGTCGTGCCCAGTCCGGCGACGATGTCGCCCAGGCGGTAGGTGACCGGACGTTCGAGTTGGTCGAAGGTGCACGAGCGCGGATCGCGGTCCGGACGCCAACGATTGAACTGCGCGGTGTGACGGAACCTGCGGCCTTCCATGTGGTCGTAGCGGACCTCCACCACCCGCTCGGGACGCAGCGGCACGAACGACAGATCCTTGCCCGCATTCCACCGCGAACCGCCGCCGTAGCGGCGCGCCAGCTCCGGGTCGGCGGCGGCCTGCGCCGCCCAGTCCCACGGATGCTGATCGAACGTGGTCACCAGCGGCGCGAGTTCGGTCAGCAGTTCCCGCCGCCGGGCCATCGGGAACGCGCCGATGACACCGACCGATGCGAGCGAACCGTCGTCGTCGTAGAGCCCGAGCAACAGTGAACCCACCGCGTCGGGACCGGATTTGTGCGGACGGTATCCCGCGACCACGCAGTCGGCGGTGCGTTGATGCTTGAGCTTGAACATCACCCGCTTGTCCGGCTGATAGGTCAGGTCGCGGGGCTTGGCGATGACGCCGTCGAGGCCGGCGCCCTCGAAGTCGGTGAACCACCGCCGCGCCTTCGCGGGATCGTCGGTGGCCGGCGTGAGATGGATCGAGGTCCCCGCGCCGGCCAGTGCATCGACGAGCACCGCGCGGCGCTGCGCGAACGGCGCACCGGTGTAATCGGTGTCGCCGAGCGCCAACAGGTCGAACGCGATGAACGCCGCGGGCGTCTGTTCGGCCAGCATGCGCACCCGCGATGCGGCCGGGTGCAGCCGCAGCTGCAATGCCTCGAAGTCCAGCCGGTCGTCGGTGGCGATCACGATCTCTCCGTCCAGCACACAGCGGCTCGGCAACTCGGCGCGCGCAGCCTCGACCAGCTCGGGGAAGTAGCGAGTCATGGGCCGCTCCTTGCGGCTGCCCAGCTCGACCTCGTCGCCGTCACGGAACAGGATCGACCGGAACCCGTCCCACTTCGGCTCGTAGAGATAGTCGGTCGGGTCGCCGGGCACCTCGGACACCGGTTTGGCCAGCATCGGCGGTACCGGCGGCAGGACGGGCAGCCTCATGGTTTCCCATTGTGGTCCCTGTCGGCGCACGCGCAGGCGTACTATACGTCCGTACAGCGTCGACGAGAGGCGGATGCGGCAGTGACGAGCTACGACTACATCATCGCCGGGGCGGGATCTGCCGGCTGCGTCCTTGCCAACCGCTTGTCGGAGGACCCCCGCAACCGTGTGCTGCTGCTCGAGGCCGGTCCCGTGGACCGCAGCCTGTGGTTCCACATCCCCAAAGGCGCAGGCAAGGTCTTCGAGACCGAGAAGTACATGTGGCATTACGAGACCACGCCGTTCGGGCCGAAGCCACACGTCGAGCAGTGGATGCGCGGGAAGGTACTCGGCGGGTCCAGCGCGATCAACGGCCTGATCTACAACCGCGGCAACCGCGCCGACTACGACGGACTCGAACGCCTCGGCAACAAGGGCTGGGGGTGGGACGAGATCCTGCCGATCTTCAGAGGTTTCGAGAACAACGAATTCGGTCCCTCCGCCACCCGGGGTGTCGGCGGCCCGCTGAACATCTCGGTGCCGCGCGATGCAGATCCGCTGTGTGAGGAGATGATCGACGCCGCGACGCGCATCGGCATGTGGCGGGTCGAGGACATCAACGAATCCGACGGTGAGCGAGTGGGTTACGCGACCTCGACGATCCGCAAGGGGCGCCGGGTCAGTGCCGCCACGGCATTCCTCAAGCCGGCGCTGCGCAGGCCCAACCTGACGCTGCGGACCGGTGCGTTGGTCCGCCGCGTGCTGTTGGAGGGCGAGCGAGCCGTCGGCGTGGAGGTGGTAACGCCCAGCGGCGTCGAGCAACTGCGCGCACGGCGTGAGGTGATCGTGTCGATGGGCAGCCTGAACTCACCGAAGGTGCTGCAGCTCTCGGGCATCGGTCCCCGAGAGGTGTTGTCGGAGGCCGGTGTGGCGGTTCGGGTGGAGAGCGACCGTGTCGGTCGCGGCCTCCACGAACACCGGTGCGCCACTTTGCGGTTGGGGCTTAAGGAGGACCTCGGCTACAACAAGTACCTCGCCACGGCGATGGGCCAGGCCATGACAGGCATGAAGTACCTGGCCAATCGGCGCGGACCGTTGTCGGCGCCGTCCTTCGACGTCGTCGGTTTCGTCAAGGCGCAGCCCGGGGCCGAACGTCCCGACGGTCAGGTGATGATGGGGCCGTACACGCTACCGCCCTACAACGTCGGTGAGCCGGTCGCCATCCAACGCGAGGCCGGAGTGTCCTGCCTCGGCATGGTGTTGCGTCCCACCTCGACGGGACACCTCGAGATCACCTCGGCGGATCCGCTGGCCCCGGTGCGGATCAACCCGAATTACCTGACCAGCGACTACGACCGCGACACCGCCGCAAAGCTCATGCGCAAGATGCGCTCGATCTTCGAGCAGTCACCGATCGCCGATCGCCTCAGCGGGGAGACCTATCCGGGTCCGCAGGTACGCAGTGACGAGGAACTGGTCGACGCGGCGCTCGACGGCGGTTACTGCGGGTACCACGCTGTGGGCACGTGTGCGATGGGGCCCAGCGACCACGATGTCGTCGACAACCAGCTCCGGGTGCGTGGAGTGGACGGGCTGCGCGTGGTCGACTGCTCGGTGATGCCGACCATCGTCGCGGGCAACCTCAACGGGCCCATGATGGCCATGGCCTGGCGCGCCGCCGACTTCATCCTGCACGGCCGCTGAGCCACCCACCCCCGCGTGCCGAAATCACGCCAACCCCCGCCGAAATTGCGTTCCACGCGCGTCAAGTCGCCACTTGACGCGCGTGGAACGCAATTTCGGCGAGGCCCGCTACATCGCTACATCGCTACATCGCGGCGTTACCGGCGTCGACCGGTAGCGCGGTGCCGGTGATGTACCGCGCGCCGTCGCTGACGAGGAACAGCACGGCCGCGGTGACATCCTCGGGATCCACGTAGGGCACCGGCAGCAGGTTCCCACCCATTCCGGTGCCCTCCGGGTTTGCCGCGACCACATTGGCCATGTGCTCGTTGAAGATCATCGGCGTCGCGACGCCGGTCGGGTGGATCGAGTTCACCCGAATATTGTGCGACGCATAGGCATTGGCCGCCGAGCGCATCAGGCCGACGACGCCGTGCTTGGACGCGGCGTAGGCGAAGATCGCCGCGCTGCCGTCGCCGCCCCGGCCCACCAGGCCCTGCATCGAACTGACCAGCACCATGGACCCGCCTGTGCCGCGGCGGATCATCGACGGCGCGGTCGCGGCGATGGTGTGCCAGACACCGACCAGGTTGACGTCGAGGATGTCCCGGTACACCGCGGTATCGGTCGGGTCGGGCAGACCGATTCCGACCACGCCGGCATTGGCCACGACGATGTCCACGTCGCCGAATCGGGCGATTCCGCCGTCGATACCGGCTTGCAGAGCATCGAGGTCGCGGACGTCGGCGACGACGGTCTCGATCCGGCCACCGACGGCGCGCACCTGTTCGGCGGTCTCGGCGAGGTCGGCCTCGGTCGCCAGCGGGTACGGAATCGACTCGATATCGGCACACCGGTCGACGGCGATGATGTCGACCCCCTGCTGCGCCAACGCCACGGCGTGGCTTCGGCCCTGGCCCCGGGCGGCGCCCGTGATCACAGCGACGCGGCGTGGCGATTCCTGCGGCATGAACTCTCCTGACGGTCGGTTGTCGGAGAATATAGCCTGTGCTATACATCCGTACAGCGAAGGAGATGTGGTGACCCGAGTAGCAGTGGTGACCGGTGGCGCGTCGGGCCTCGGAGCGGCGATCTGTGCCGGCTTGGCTGAGGACGGTCACCGTGTCGCGGTACTGGACCTCGAACACGCGGCCGCCGAAGAGGTGGCGCAGCGGATCCGCGAGCGAGGCGGTGACGCGCTCGCCGTCGGTGTCGACGTCGCCGACGAGGAGTCGGTACAAGCCGCATTCGCCACGGTGCGTGAACAATTGGGACCGGTGCAGATCCTGGTGACCAGTGCCGCGATCGGTGGGTTCACCCGGTTCGACAAGATCACCCTCGACGAGTGGAACCGCTATCTGGCGGTCAACCTCACCGGAACGTTCCTCAGTATCCGGGCCGCGCTGACCGACATGGTTGACGCCAAGTGGGGCAGGGTCGTGACGATCTCCTCGGCCGCCGGCCAACAGGGCGCCCCGCGCCAAGGGCACTACTCGGCCACCAAAGGCGGGGTGATTGCCATGACCAAGACCGTCGCGCGTGACTACGCCAAACACGGCATCACCGCGAACTCCGTCCCGCCGTTCGCGATCGAGACGCCGATGCTGCGTCAACAACAGGCAGAGGGCAAGCTGCCGCCGGACGAGTACCTGACCCAGGCGATCCCCGCCGGGCGGGTCGGCGGCCCCGAGGACGTCGCCGCGGTCTGCTCGTTCCTGTGTACCGACGCCGCGGGCTATGTCACCGGACAGGTCATCGGGGTGAACGGCGGTGCGGTGGTATGACGACTCCGCAGTACTTCTTCGACCGGCACGCGCCGGACTATCGCGAACGGTTTCTCCACATCACCCACGAGATGCAGCA
The DNA here is from genome assembly GCF_041287115.1 of Mycobacterium sp. pV006. Classification (NCBI taxonomy): domain Bacteria; kingdom Bacillati; phylum Actinomycetota; class Actinomycetes; order Mycobacteriales; family Mycobacteriaceae; genus Mycobacterium; species Mycobacterium sp. pV006. Next base: position 62,404 of record NZ_JBGGKT010000010.1, read on the forward strand.
GCGATGCCCCTTGGCGTGGACGGACACCTACGACGGTCACTGGGTGGCGGCCGGCAGCGAGGAAGTCTTCGAACTGGCGCGGTGCCCGCACGTGTCCAACGACCACGATGTCAACCACGAACGACGCGGCTACAAGGGCATCTCGATTCCCACGATGATCGAGGCGGAGAATTTTCGCGGCGGCATGCTCGAGATGGACGACCCTGAGCATCGCATCTACCGCACGGTGTTGAACCCCTATCTATCGCCGGCCGCGGTCAAACGCTGGCAGCCTTTCATCGATGAGATCACCCGCGCGTGCCTCGACGACCACATCGAGTCAGGACGCATCGATTTCGTCGACGATCTGGCCAATGTGGTGCCGGCGGTGCTGACACTCGCGATGCTGGGGGTGCCGCTGGACAAATGGGAGATGTACAACGAGCCGGCCCACGCGTCGGTGTACACCCCACCGGATTCTCCGGACGCCGACCGGGTACGCGAGCTCTACCTCGCGATGGGTGTGGATCTGTTCACCAACCTGATCGAAATCCGCGACCATCCCCGGCCCGGAATCATCGACGCACTGGCCAGAATGCGCATCGACGGGCAGGCCCCGCCGGACATCGAGCTGATCGGGATGCTCAACCTGCTGATCGGTGGCGGATTCGACACCACCACAGCGCTGACCGCCCATGCGCTGGAATGGCTTTCGGAGCACACGGACGAGCGCGAGCGACTCTCCCGCGAGCGTGACACCCTGCTCGACCAGGCCACCGAAGAATTTCTGCACTACTTCACGCCCGCCCCCGGCGACGGCCGCACCATCGCCGAGGACATGAAGATCGGCGACATCGAATTACGTGAAGGGCAACGGTTGTGGCTGTCCTGGGCGATGGCCAACCGCGACCCCACCGTGTTCACCGAACCCGACGACATCGTGCTGGACCGGAAGGGCAACGGGCACTTCAGCTTCGGCCTCGGGGTCCATCGCTGCATCGGCTCGAACGTCGCACGCACGGTGTTCAAGTCGATGCTCACCGCCGTCCTGGATCGCATGCCCGACTACCGGTGTGATCCTGCCGGCACCGTGCACTACGACAGCATCGGCGTCATCCAGGGCATGCGCCACCTCCCGGCGGACTTCACACCGGGAGCACGGAAAGGACCGGGGCTCGCCGAGACGCTGCCGAAGCTGCAACGCATCTGCGACGAGCAGGGGTTGGCGCGACCGATCACCGAGTTCAGGGGCGAAGCCAGAATCGAGGACAACGTATGACTTCCGAGCCTCCCGTCGCCGTGGTGACCGGCGGCAGCCGAGGGGCCGGCGCCGGAATCGCGCATGCACTGGGCGCCCACGGTTGCACGGTGTACGTGACGGGCCGCACCGTGCACGGTGGGGAGTCTGCGCGGAAGGGCACGATCGAGGAGACCGCCGAGCGCGTCACCGCCGCCGGCGGCCGGGGCATCGCGGTCCGCGTCGACCACAGTGACGACGAACAGGTCGAGGCGTTCTTCGCTCAGGTCGCCGACGAACAGGGCCGCATCGACATCCTGGTCAACAACGCCGCGATCATCCGCGACGAGATGATGGGCCGCACCAAGTTCTGGGAAGAACCGATCAACGTCATCGACACCCTCGACGTCGGACTGCGCAGCAGCTATGTCTCCACCGTCTACGCAGCGCCACTGATGGTGCCGCACCGGCGCGGACTGGTGGTGTTCACCTCGTCCTCCGGTGCGGTGCACTACGCGTTCGGCCCGGCCTACGGCGTGCCCAAGGCCGGCACCGACAAGATGGCCGCCGACATGGCCCGCGATTTCGCCGATGTCGGCATCGCCGCTGTGTCGATCTGGATGGGGTCGCTGCTGACCGACCGGGTGCGCGGCATCATCGCGAGCAATCCGGAGAAGTTCGGCCACATCCTGGAGTCCGCCGAGACGCCGGAACTCACCGGCCACGTGATCTGGGCGCTCGCGCAGGACCCCGAACTCATGGAACTGAGCGGGCAGACGCTGATCGGCGCGGAACTGGCGGTCAGGTACGGCATCAAGGACGAAGGGGACCGCCAACCGCCGTCGTACCGCGAGCTTTTCGGGGTCCACCCGGTGCCGCAGCAGGCCCATGTGATGCGATGAGCGCATGCGGATCGGACTGACCGGCGGCGCCTCCACCGTCGACAAGATCGTCGATCAGGCCCAGCGGGCCGAGGCCGACGGCTTCACCTCGCTGTGGTACGCCAGTTCGGTCGCCGGGGATCCGCTGGTGGCGATGGCGCTCGCGGGTCGGGCCACCACAACGATCGAACTCGGGACCGCTGTCCTGCAGACCTATCCGTGCCATCCGCTGCTGCAGGCCAATCGCGTTGTCGCGGCGGCGAATGCGATGGGCAGACCGGGACTGACCCTCGGATTGGGACCCTCGCATGAACCGATTGTCCGCGATGTGCTCGGGCTGTCCTACGAAAAGCCGGCGCACAACACCCGCGAGTATCTCCAGATCCTGACCGCGCTGTTGTCCGGCGCAGACGTGGATTTCGACGGCACTCACTGGAGCACCCACAGCGAGGGACGGATGGTGGCGCCCGAGTATCCGGTGCCGGTGCTGTTGTCGGCACTGTCACCGAAGATGCTCGCGGTCGCCGCGGATCTGACCGACGGCGTGGTGCTGTGGATGGCCTCGGCGTCGGTGATCGGCGAACGAATCGCCCCGGCGTTGAGGGGTGCGACGCACGCGCCGGACAAACCGGCCCCGCGCATCGTGGCCGGACTTCCGGTCGCCGTGCATGACGACGTCGCCGAAGCCCACGCCGCCATCTCGGCAACGGCGGCAGGCTACGAGCGAATGGTGAACTATCAGAACGTCATCCGCGCAGGCGGCGGGACGACTGCCGCCGATGTCGGGATCGTCGGCGACGAAGACGCGGTCGCGCGGCAGCTCACCGAGCTGATCGACGCCGGCACCACCGACGTGTGGGCGCAGCCCGTGGCGGTCGGATCCGGGCGCGAGCAACTCAGATCCTCGTTGAAGCGGACCCGCAGGCTGCTACGCGACCTGCTCGACTAACCGCCGCCCCGCGGCCGGGCGCCGCGGCCGTAGGTGATGTCCGCACGGTCGGGATCCCAACGGTTGCGGAACACCACGTCGGTCAACGGACGGCGACGCACCGGACCGTGACGGCCGCGCGGCCAGCCCACCACCATGTGTCCGGCCAGAAACCACTCGTCGGGGATGCCCGTGGCGTCCCGCAACGCCTGCTCACCACCGTAGGACGCCCAGCTGGTGATGCACGCGCCCAGGCCCTGGGCACGTGCGGCGAGGTAGAAATTCTGCAAAGCAGGGTAGATCGAGCCGCCCTGCAGGAACTCCGAGGAGAACTCGTTCTTGTACGCGGTGAACAGCACCGAGGTGAACTCGCCTGCCCGGTCGTGCAATTCGTAGGTCGCGCGGTTGTTGCGGGCCGAGCGGCTGTCGTCGTCGGGGGCCGGCCGCGACATACCGTAGATCGACTCGATCGACTCCAACGCGATCTTGGCAGCGGTGGCCACTGCCGCCCGCTGTTCCGGCCCGTCGAGCACGATGAACCGCCACAGCTGGGCGTTGGCGCCGTTGGGCGCCCAGGTGGCGGCCTGCAGGCAGCGGTCCAGCGTCTCGTCATCGACGGGTTCGTCGGTGAACCTGCGTATCGATCTCGCGGTGGACAGCACTTCCCAGACATCGTCGGTCGGATGCGGCATGTCCATTGGTGTACTCGACGCAAGCAGGCTTGTCGAGAACCAGCGTGCTGTACAGTCGTACTGCACATCGGAGGCGGAGACAGGAGTAGCGCTGTGAGCGACAGGTTCTCGATGGAAGGGCGGGTCGCTGTCATCACCGGTGGCGGCACCGGGATCGGCCGGGCATCAGCACTCGTGCTGGCCGAACACGGCGCCGACATCGTCCTGGCCGGCCGGCGTGAGGAGCCGCTGAAGGCGACCGCGACCGAGATCGAGGCACTGGGCCGTCGCGCCCTGACCGTGCCCACCGACGTGACCAGCGCCGAGCAGTGCCAGGCGCTGATCGACACCACGGTCGGGGAGTTCGGCCGCGTCGACGTGCTACTCAACAACGCCGGTGGCGGCGAGACCAAGTCGCTGATGAAGTGGACCGACGAGGAATGGCATCAGGTGCTCGACCTGAACCTGTCCAGCGCGTGGTATCTGTCGCGGGCGGCCGCCAAGCCGATGATCGCCCAGGGCAAGGGTGCGATCGTCAACATCTCCTCCGGTGCGAGTCTGCTCGCCATGCCGCAGGCGGCCATCTACGGTGCGGCCAAGGCCGGACTGAACAATCTGACCGGATCGATGGCTGCGGCGTGGACCCGGAAAGGCGTGCGGGTCAACTGCATCGCCTGTGGGGCCATCCGGACGCCGGGACTTGAGGCCGACGCGAAACGGCAGGGCTTCGACATCGACATGATCGGTCAGACCAACGGGTCCGGACGGATCGCCGAGCCCGACGAGATCGGTTACGGTGTGCTGTTCTTCGCCTCCGACGCTTCGAGCTACTGCTCGGGGCAGACGCTGTACATGCACGGCGGTCCCGGCCCGGCGGGGGTGTGACGGTGAACGTCAGCCACATCGGCCTGCGGGTCCGCGACATCGAGAAATCCAAGCTGTTCTACGAGGCGCTGGGTTTCAGCGAGGTCAAGCGTCTCAAGGTGCCCGACCAGATGCGCAGGGCCTGTTGGGGCTGGAGCCGCCGATCGGGTTCGAGGCGGCCTATCTGCGCAACGACGGAGTGGTGCTGCAGCTGCTGACCTTCTCGGGCTATCCGGCTCCGGAGGAGTCGGAGCGTGGCATGGTCGGCGCCGGGTTGACCCACATCTCGATTGCAGTGGAGGACATGGGAGCCGCGCAGGCCGCGGTGACCGCTCACGGCGGCGGGGTGATCGCCGATCCGGGCGGCGGATACGCCTGCATGGTCCGTGACCCGGACGGTCAGCTGCTGGAACTGGTCAGCGAGAAGGTGCGGCCGGTTCCCTGAGGTCGGCGACCATCTCGGCGTACCGATCCAGGAACGACAGTGTGGTCGAGGGGTCCTGGCTGTCACGGCGGCCGCCGCCGATGACGACGCGGGTGAAGCCGAGGTCGCGGTAGCGGGCCAGCCGGTTGGGCGATGGGTCCCCCCAGGCCATGACTGTCAGGTCCAGCGTCGCGGGATCGCGGCCCGCCTCCTCCGCGCGGCGGCGGAAGTCCTCGACGGCGGCCGGCAGGTCGCGGAACGCGGTGTCGCCGGGCAGCCAGCCGTCGGCCCACGGTAAACACGCGCCGACCGCTTTGGGTCCTGTCGCGGCGGCCAGGATCGGTGGACCCGGCTGTTGGTGCGGCTTGGGGAACGACCACACCGGCCCGAAATCGTAATGATCGCCGTGATATTCGGCTTCGTCGGCAGTCCACAGTGCTCGTAGTGCGCCGACCAGCTCGGTCAGCGCCTGGTACCGCTGCGGCCAGGGGGTCGTGCTCGCGACCTCGAGTTCGGTGCGGACCCCGACACCGACGCCGAGGAGGAGCCGGCCGGCACTGAGCTGATCCAGTGTGGCGACCTGCTTGGCGAAGGTGAACAGTTCGTGTTCCAGCGGCAGCGCGACCGCGGTCCCCAGGCGCAACATGGTGGTCGATCGCGCGGCGAGCAGCAATGACATCAACGGATCCCACATCCGCTGTTGAGCATGCAGCAGGGACGCCGGCAGGGAACCGGCTGCCGCCACCGGGATCTGCGGATGCTCGCCCACCCACAACGACTCGAACCCCCGCTGCTCCAACTCGGAGGCGAGCACATCCGGCGCAAGGTCATCCGGGGTGTTCAGGCTGACGAAACCGATGTGCATGGATACTCCCTCGAGCGATCGGCGGTGCTGTACGATCGTACAGGTGAGCGCGTTGTATTACGACCCGTATGACGTCGAGATCGACCGGGACCCCTACCCCGTCTATCGGAGGCTGCGGGACGAGGCGCCCGTCTACTACAACGAGAAGTTCGACTTCTGGGGGCTGAGCCGGTTCTCCGACGTGGAGACCGCGCTGCGTGACGTGGAGAACCTCAGCTCGGCCAAAGGCGACATCCTCGAGGTCGTCAAAGCCGAACCCGTGATGCCCGACGGCGTGTTCATCAACGAGGACCCGCCGCTGCACACGGTGCACCGGTTGCTCGTGTCGCGGGCCTTCACGCCGCGGAAGATGAAGGCGATCGAAGAGCAGATCCGAACGTTCTGTGCCGCGTGCCTGGATCCGTTGCGCGACGGCGACCGGTTCGACTTCACGCTCGATCTCGGTGCCGAGATGCCGATGCGGGTCATCGGGATGTTGGTCGGCATGCCGGACTCGTTGCAGCGCAGCGTCCGCAAGGTCGCCGGTGCCCGGCTGCGCAACAAGGCCGGTGAACCGTTGCCGGTCAAGAAGGACAACTACTTCAACGGCAACATGTTCCGGGACTACGTCGCGTGGCGTAAGGACAATCCCGGCGACGATCTGGTGACCGAGTTGCTCAACGTGGAGTTCGACGACGTCGACGGGGTGCGCCGCAAGTTGCGCGACGAGGAACTGCTGGTGTTCCTCGGGGTGATCGCCAACGCCGGTACCGAAACGGTCGGGCGCCTGTTCGGCTGGCTGGGCAAGGTGCTCGCCGAACATCCGGATCAGCGACGCGAACTGGTCGCCGACCCGTCACTGATACCCGGTGCCGTCGAGGAGATCCTGCGCCTGGAGCCGCCGGTTCACCACATCGCCCGCTACGTCGCCAAAGACGTGCAGTACCAAGGTCAGACGATCCCGAAGGGTAGCGCGCTGCTGCTGATGGCCGGTGCGGCCAACCGCGACGAACGCCGCTTCGAGGATCCGGACACCTTCGACATCCGGCGCAACCCGAACCATCTGACCTTCGGGCGCGGTGCCCACTTCTGCCTCGGTGCCTCGCTGGCGCGCATCGAGGGCCGGGTCGCGCTGGAGGAGATCCTCAAGCGCTGGCCCGACTGGACGATCGACGAGGACAACAACGCCACCCGCGCGCCGACAGCCGCGGTGCGGGGCTGGGATTCGATGCCGGCGATCGTGGGTCAGTAGTCCCAGACGGCCGGCACGCACCGGAACACGTCGCCCTTCGTAGCCACGTTGCACACCGAAGGGAACGGCAGGTGGGTGGCGACGAGTGATTCACCCGTGCCCGCCAACTCGGTGAGCAGATCCACCCGTACCCGGACGGCCTCGTCGGGATCGTGCTCGAAACCGTTGTGCCAGCCCGGGTTGTCGAAACCGGGTGCGAACACCGCGTCGCCGGCGAAGGTCATCTGGTCGCCACCGGAGGCGAGGCGGACCACGCTGTGCCCGGGCGTGTGACCGCCGGTGCGACTGACCAGAACCCCGGGCGCGACCTCGTACTCTGATTCGAAAGTCCGCAGGCTGCTGCGGTATTCGGTCAAGAACCGCGATGCGGTCGCGCGCAGCACCGCAGGTACCGGTTGCGGCATGCAGGTGCGCGAGAAGTCGGGCGCCTCCCAGAACTCGGCTTCGCGGGCCGCCAGATGGACGCGGACATCCTTGCGCAGACGGGCTTTCACTCCGTCGGTGAGCAGACCGCCGACGTGGTCCATGTGCAGATGGGTGAGCACCACATCGGTCACCGACGCGAGATCGATCCCGGCGGCCTCCAGCCGCGCCACGGTCTGACCGGCTCGCGGAAGTCCGGGAACTCCACCCCGAGACCCGCGTCGACCAAGATCGTCCGGTCGCCGCTACGGACGACGACGACGTTCAACGGCCAGTCGAGCACATCCGGGGGCAGAAACATGTCGTGCAGCCAGCTCGACAGCGCTGCCGGTTCGGCGTTCGTTGCCAGCGTCGTCGCGGTGATGGGAAGTACACCGTCGCTGATCACCAGCACCTCGATGTCACCCACCGGCACCGCATAGCGCGACGGAACCAGTTCGCCGGAACGTGTATCGGTGATGCTCATGGTCGTTCTCCTTCGGTCGGCCGATGTATGTGCGGGCCAGAACGGCTTCCGGGGTGAAGAATCATCCCGACCCGGGATGATTTCTCGTCGCCGTGGCCGTTCTGGCGCTCGGAGGTGGCGGTCATGCCGCCTCGACCCAGCCCACAGAGAGGCCAATCATGAGGATCGTCGTCATCGGAGGTACCGGCCGGATCGGGTCGAAAGTGGTCGACGGATTGATCGAGCACGGGCACCAAGCCGTCGCTGCGGCACCGTCGACCGGAGTGAACGCCTTCACCGGCGAGGGGCTCGCCGCCGCGCTCACCGGCGCACAGGTGGTCGTCGACGTCACCAACTCACCGTCGTTCGAGGAGGCGCCCGCGCGGGAATTCTTCACCGTTGCGACCGGCAACCTGTTACGTGAGGAGACGCGGGCGGGCGTGACACACCACGTCGCACTGTCGGTCGTCGGCACCGACCGCATGGCACCCGAAAGTGGCTATTTCAAGGCGAAACTGGAGCAAGAGGCGTTGATCCGTGACGCCGGCGTGCCCTACACCATCGTGCGCGCCACACAGTTCTTCGAGTTCCTCGATGCGATCGCCGATTCGGCCACCGTGGACGGTGCGGTGCGGCTGCCGGACAAGCTGATCCAGCCGATGGCAAGCGCCGACGTCGCCGAGGCGGTGGGCATCGCCGCGGTGAACGCACCCGTCGCTGGCATCACCGAGGTGGGCGGGCCCGAGCGCTTCCGTCTCCCGGAGTTGATCCGCACCACGCTGACCGCTCGGGGCGATGCCCGTGAGGTCATCACCGATCCGAGCGCCACTTACTGGGGTGTCGCGATCGACGAGGACACCCTGGTCCCCGGACCCGGCGCGACACTGTTCGACACCCGCTTCAGTGATTGGCTCCTGGCCTCCGCAGCCCGGAAATGACCTGATCGGGCCTGGACCGCAACTGCGCCTACTCGTTACCATCCTCTCGGATCGGGGCCGCCGCGATCAGCCGGGCGACCACCAACTTCGACGCGGTGGTGCGATATGTCGAGCCATGGGCCGAGACGGCCACTGTTCGGCCGCGCCGCCGAGATCGCAGCACTCGACGACGTCCTGGCCACGGCGCGTTCCGGCAGCTCTCAGGTACTGGTCCTGCGAGGAGAGGCCGGTGTCGGTAAGACGGCACTGTGTAGCCACCTCATCGACCGGGCCGACGGGATGCGCTGTGTGCAGGTCTCCGGCGTGGAGTCGGACATGGAGTTGGCCTATGCCGGACTGCACCAATTGTGTGCACCGCTCCTGAGCCACCTCGGCGACCTGCCGCCGCCACAGCGGGACGCGCTGGGCATCGCCTTCGGCCAGGGAACAGGTGCACCGCCGGAACGCTTCCTCGTCGGTCTGGCGGTGTTGAGCCTGCTTGCCGCCGCGGTGCAAGAGCAGCCACTGCTGTGCGTCATCGACGACGCGCACTGGCTGGACCAGGTGTCGGTGCAGACCCTGGGATTCGTGGCGCGCCGGTTGATGGCCGAACCCGTGGCACTGGTGTTCGCCGCACGCGACGACGCCTGCGTCGCGTTGCGGGGCCTGCCCGAGTTGGCGGTGCGCGGAATGTCGGACGTCGACGCGCGAACGCTGCTCGACCAGATGGCGATGGGTGCCGTGGACCCCAGCGTGCGGGACCGCATGGTGGCCGAGACCCGTGGAAATCCGCTGGCCCTGCTCGAGATGCTCCGGACGTACTCGGCAGCAGAACTGACCGCGGGTTACTCGACTGCCACCGTGCACACCTCGCCCAGCCGCATCGAGGAGAACTACGTCCGTCGCATCCAGGCGCTGCCGCGACCCACCCGCCTGTTGCTGCTGATCGCCGCCGCCGAGCCCGTCGGGGACTCGGCGCTGTTCCTGCGAGCCGCAGCCCTTCTCGGCATCGCCGTCGACGCCCTTTCGCCCGCGGAGGCCGCAGGCATCATCGAATTCGGCCCTCGCATGCGCTTTCACCACCCCGTGATGCGCTCGGCCGCTTACCGCGCCGCCGATCTGACCGACCGGCGCACCATCCATGCCGCGCTGGCCGACGCGACCGAACCCGAGACGGATCCGGACCGGCGTGCTTGGCATGCGGCCAATGCAGTTGCGGGAACCGATGATTCAGTGGCCGAAGCGCTCGAGATCTCGGCCGTCCGCGCGCAGCGCCGCGGCGGCATCGCCGCGTCGGCGACCTTTCTGCAGCGGGCCGCGATCCTCACCGCCGACCCCGAGTTGCGGGGCAGCCGCGCGATGGCTGCCGCTCAGGCCCAGTGGGACGCCGCCGACACCGACGCCGCCTACGAGCTGTTGACCGTCGCCGAGATGTCTCCCCTGTCGGAGCTGCAGCGCGCCCGCGCGGCACGCCTGCGCGCCCAGATGGCGTTCGCCGGCAGCAGGGTGGGGGTAGCCGGCTCGCCCGTGGTCGGCGACACCGCCGAGGCACTGCTCGATGTGGCCAAGCAGCTCGAGGAGCTCGACGATTTCGCCTCCCGGGAGAGTTACCTCGAAGGATTCGCCGCCCTGATGTATGCGGGACGGTCCGGTCAGCCCGGCGCACTGCAGAGCGCCGCGGAAACCGCCCGTTCGGCACTGTCGCGGACGTCGCAGCTTCCCAGGGCGGTGGATCTGTTCTTCCGCGGGATGACCGAACGGATCAGCGGCGGGATCCAGAACGGGGCGCAACATCTGCGCACCGGATTGTCGGCGATGTGCGAACTGGCGACCGAGGAACCCGCCCAGGTGCTGCGCTGGCTGGTACCGGCTTTCCCGATCCTGCAGGAATCGGCGGGACACGAGTTGTGGGACGAACGCCTCATCGATGAACTGTCCGCTGCCGTGGTCGAACAGGCCCGCGCGGTCGGCGCCCTGGCCGGCCTACCGCAGGCGCTGGTGTATCGCTCCGGTGTGCATGTCCTGCTCGGGGAGTTCACCGCGGCGGCGGCGCTGATCGCTGAGGCACAGGCGATCACGGCGGCCACTGGGCACGGTAGCCCGGTCCGCTACCACTCGTTGAGCATCCTGGCGTGGCGGGGGAACCCCACCGAGGCGATGCGGGTCATCGACGCGGCTGTCGCCGAGGGCACCGAGCGCGGCGAGGGTCGATTGCTGGGTCTCACCGGATACGCGACCGCACTGCTCTACAACGGTTTGGGTCGCTACGCCGAGGCATTTGCCGCGGCACAAAGAGCATGCGAGTACGAGGATCTGGGCTTCTACAGCTGGAGTCTGCACGAGCTCACCGAAGCCGCCGTGCACATCGGGGAAAGGGACGCGGCGCGGTGGGCCGTCGAGCAGATCGCGGGACGCGCGGGTGTCAGCGGCACACCCTGGGGACTGGGTGCGCTGGCCAGTGCGAGCGCGCTGCTGGCCGATGACGCCGAAGCCGATCGGCTGTTCAGTGAAGCGCTGGACCATCTGGGCCGGTCGCGGGTGGCGGTACACCGGGCACGGACCCACCTGTCCTACGGGGAGTGGTTGCGGCGGGCGAACCGGCGTGCAGACGCCCGGCGTCATCTCGGTGCGGCCCATGAGATGTTCACCGCGATGGGCGCGCAGGGCTACGCCGAGCGCGCACGACGCGAGCTGGTCGCCGTCGGCGAGAAGGTCCGGAAACAGCCGCTGAGCTCTGGCGACGAGTTGACCGCGCAAGAAGCCCAGATCGCGCGCTTGGCCGCCGACGGCCACACCAACCAGGAGATCGGCGCGCAGCTGTTCATCAGCGTGCACACCGTCGAGTGGCACCTGCGCAAGGTGTTCGTGAAGTTGGGTATCTCGTCTCGTCGCCAGCTGCGGACCGTGGCGGGGTCACACTAGGGCACTCGGACCGCAGACCACGGGTGATCAAGGGTCCGCCCGCGCGTTGCGACGACGAGTCTGGTGGTACGCCCGAGCGGGCGCACACGTCAACCCGAGGTGATCCGTATGACCGTCGCATCCGTCCGCACCGCTGAACCCGATACCGAGCTGCAGTCCCGGTTCACCGCGCAAGTGGGGCCGATGGTCGACGTACTGGCGCGTGGTGCCCGCCGGCTCACCCGCAACGAGGCCGACGCCGAGGACCTGCTCCAAGAGACGCTGGCGCACGCCTATGCGGGCTTCCGGACGTTCCGGGCCGGCACGAACCTGCAGGCATGGTTGTTCCGGATCCAGTACAACCAGTGGGTCAACGCGTACCGCCGAAAAGACTGCCGCCCACACGAGGTGCTGTCCGACGACATCGACGAACGCCGGCTGCCGTCGACCCGGCAGTGCTCGGCGGAATCCGAGGTGCTCGACGCGTTGCCCGCCGCCGAACTCCGCGAGGCTCTGGCGAGCCTTTCCGACGGATTCCGCGCCGTCCTCTACTACGCCGACGTCGAGGGCTACACCTACGCGGAAACCGCGGCCCTGATGGGTATCCCGGCCGGCACCGTGATGTCGAGAGTGTTCCGCGCCCGTAAGCAACTGCGTCGCGCCTTGGTCAGCGGGGATCCTACGTACGTCACCGCCGACGCCGCCTGACCGTCAGCGTCTCCGCACCGGGACATTGAGTTTACTGTCCGGCCCGGGAACCGTGGCGAAGTCCATTGTCCACGGCGGCTTTCCGTGCTGAGCCACCCAGACCGACCCCGTCGCGTCGGCCGGTGCGTCGAGCGCGGCCATCACCGCACCGACGACGGCATCGGGCTCCATCACCGGAACCCCGATGCTCTCGACCAGTGAACGCCGGTCACCGAGGACGCCGGTTTCGGTGATGCCGGGGCAAATGGTATGGACCGCAATGCCTTCAGCGGCGAGGTTCGGTGCGATCGAGCGCATGAAGCCCACGACGGCGTGCTTGCCCAGCGAATACACGGCGTCGGGATGCCACGGCATCAGCCCGGCCAACGACGACGTCGCCAGGATCGCCCGGTCGCCGTCCCCGAGCATCCGCATGGCGCGGACCGCTGCACGTGCACCGAACACCACGCCGTCGACGTTCACCCCGGTCGAGCTTCGGTATTGAGCAAGGTCGAGGGAACCGATGTCACCGGTCCAGTGGATCGTGATGCCGGCGTTGAGGAACGCGATGTCGAGTCCGCCGAGTTCGTCGACACAGGTCGCGAAGGCGGTATCGATCTGCTCGGGATCGGTGACGTCACAGCGCAATCCGAGCCCGCCGATCTCGGCGGCGACGTGCGTGGCGGCGTCGTCGTCGATGTCGACGACGCACACCCGCGCTCCTTCGGCGGCCAGACGGACCGCGGTGGCGCGACCGATGCCGGACGCACCACCGGTGACCAGGGCAACCCGCCCAGCCGGCTTCACCTGGTCACCACCTGTCGACGGGATCGTCCAGCTTCAGCGGCCGGAGGTAGGACGCGTCGGTCTTGTCCCACTTGCCCTTGATGAAACCTTGGACCGCACCCTTGCCCAGGATCGACGAGTCGCCGCTGATCATCCATTCGATGGTGCAGCGGCGCAGCGCGATCTTCCAGACGCCGTCGCGGCGCTCCAGGCGGTCGATGTAGCGGCCGCCCATCAGCGAGACGATCTTGCCGCCCTTGACCCGCATGGCGCCCATGACGTAGCTCTCGGCGTGCGCCTCGTCACCGTTGATCTCGCAGGTGTGTGTGGTGATGTTGTGCAGATGGTCCTCGAACACCGCGGTGTGGGCCTCGTTGGCCCAGTCACCGTATTCCGGACCGGTTTTCACGGTCGGTCCGTGTTCGTCGATGCCGTCCTCGAAGTACACGCTGCCCATCAGTTCGGCGTCGTGCCGGTCATGCCCGCGGGCCTGGTTCATCACGCAATCGAGGATCGCGGTGCGGTCCTCGAGGTACTGGACGCGCCTGCGGAGGTCCTCGAGTTCGTCGAGATTCGTCATCGTTACCCTTTCCTGACTGATTGAGCTGTACGTTTGTATAGCACATCGTCGGAATGGGGAGCGTAGTGAACAAGCGAATGATCTTCACCCTGCTGGTCATGGACTCGGTCGGGCACAACTTCCACGGCAGTTGGCGACACCCAGAAGCCCGCAACCGGGAGTTCAAGAACTTCGACATGTGGGTCGATCTGGCGAAGAAAGCCGAGCAGGCGAAGGTCGACGCGTTCTTCTTCACCGACGTGATGGGTGTGCAGAGCGAGTACAACGGGTCGCGCGACATCATCTTCGAGCAGGCGATGAACGTCCCGATCGCGGACTGCACCATGCTCATCCCCGCGCTCGCGCAGCAGACGCGCGACATCGGCTTCCTCTATACGAGCTCGGTGATCTCGCATCACCCGTTCGTGTTCGCCCGTGCGGCCTCGACTCTGGATCAACTGTCCAACGGCCGCATCGGCTGGAACATCGTCACCTCGGCCAACGAGAAGGCGTTCCGCAATCTGGGCTTACCGGGGAACCTTTCGCACGACGAGCGCTACGCGTGGGCCAAGGAATACGTCGAGGTCACCTACAAACTGTGGGAGGGGTCCTGGGATGTCGACGCCATCGTCGACGACCCGGGCAAGGGTGTGTACGCCGACCCGTCCAAGGTGCACGACATCAACCACCGAGGCGAGCGCTACAGCGTCGAGGGCTTCAACCTGATGCAACCCTCCCCGCAGCGCACGCCGGTGCTGGCCCAGGCCGGCGGTTCACCGGCGGGTCTGGACTTCGCCGGCACCCACGCCGAGTTGATGTTCCTGTCCGCCTATTCGTTGGAAACCATTGCCCAACAGGTGGGTACCGTTCGTGAATTGGCCCGCGCCAAGGGCCGCCAGGACGGCGACATCTTGTTCCTGCAGGGCATGATGTTAGTGATCGGCTCCACCGACGAGGAGGCCTACCGCAAGTGGGGCGAGCTCGAGGAGTGGCGTAGCTCGGAGGCGCAGACCGCCTACTTCTCCAGCCTGAGCGGAATGGACCTGGGGCGCTTCGACCCCGCGACGCCGCTGGAGGACATCATCGACGAGATCCCGGGCATCCAGGGTGCCTTCCTCGCGGTGATCAACGCGTGGCCCGAGGGGTCCAAGCCGACGGTCAAGGATTTCCTGACGTCGCTGTCGTTGCCGCAGATGGTGGTCGGGTCACCGGAGAGCATCGCGGACCGGCTCCTGGAGTACCAGGGTGCGGGCGTCGACGGCGTGCAGGTGATGAATGCGCTGATGCCCAACAGCTACGAGGAGTTCTTCGAGCATCTGGTACCCGTGCTGCAGGACAAGGGCATCATGCAATGCGAGTACCGGGCGGGAACCTTGCGCCAGAAGCTGTTCGACACCGACTTCCCCGACGTCTCGACGCGGCACCCGGCCTTCGGGTACCGCGGCATGTTCTGCTGAGTCACTTCGACCGTTTGCGTACACCCTTGGTCTTGGCGGGCGGCTCGATGGAGTCCAGGTAGCGTTCGAAGGACTCGGTCAGTTCGGCGTGCGCGGTCTCGACCCCGACGCCCTTCTCGAGATTCAGGAACTTCGGCAGGCTGGAGATCAGCAACTGCAGCGCCGGCAGTGACAGATCTCCCCACGGACGGGCATCCTCGCCGAATTTCGCACTCAGCGCGTCGATCTGGACTTTTCGCATACTCTCGGTGACCGCGGCGATCTCGGTGCGGATGGACTTGCGGTGATTGGCCAGTGCGACGAACTCGGTCATCAGGGTCCCGGTGGCCTCGTCCCAGCTGTACTCCCACAGCGCCCGCAGCGGGTCGTCGGTGCGCTTCTGCAGAATCTTGTTGAGATAGGCGAGGTTTCGTTCCGAGTACCGGCGGATCGCGGCGATGAAGATCTCGTCGAGAGTGGGGAAGTAGTACTGCACCAAACTCGGTGTGACACCGGCCTTGGCCGCCAGTGCCCGATAGGTGACGCTCGCGTATCCCTCGTCGAGCATCATCTGCTCGACGGCATCGAGCAGGGTGTCGCGCGTCTTGGACGTTTCGGCGCCGACGCGCCGCGACGAAGTCGCCATGGGTGCATTCTGTCACCTGCCGGATTGACTCCGCCGGAACACGTCGCCAAGATTGCTCAGCATGCGCACCCACGGGTGGGGCGGAGCCACCCCCGCGAGTGACGAGGAAGCCGTCGAGCGCATCCTCGACGCCGCCAGCGCCGCCATCGACGAGCGCGGCGCGGCGATGCGGGTCGCTGATGTCGCACGTGCCCTCGAGGTGTCCCGCCAGACCGTCTACAACTACTTCCCCGGCAACACGTTGGTGCACGCCGTGGCCACCCGGTCGGGTATGCGGTTCATCGAACGACTCAAGACCCACGTCGCCGGGGTGACCGACCCGACCGAGGCGCTGGTCGAGAGCTTCGCGTTCACAGTGGAATGGCTGCCCGGCGACAAACCCGTGCAGCTGATGCTGGCCAACGACTTCGGCCGCACGTCGACCGGGGTCACCTCCGACATGGCCAAGCAGTTCGGCCACGGCATCCTCGCCGGTCTCGACGTCGACTGGGAGACGCTCGGGTTCGACGACGCGGCGATCGACGACCTGGTCGAATACATGTTGCGGATGCTGCAGTCGTTCATGGTCGATCCCGGCTCTCCACCGCGGGTCGGCGCCGCATTGCGTGTCTACGTCCGACGGTGGCTCGGCCCGGTCATCGCGTCGGAGATCGCCCGGCATCAGCGCTGATCGGCCGCCCGACCGAGCACCGTGATGGGAACGTCGTGCTCCCACGGTTGCCTGTCGACCACATCGGCTATCCGAAAGCGGCCGCGTTCGATCTCACCGGTGGCGGCGTCGACGATCCGATACTCCTGCCATTGCCGGTGGATGGCCTGACCGTCGAGCATCAGCACGCGCAGTTCTTCGGGCTCGAAATGACAGCGCCTCTGGAGAGCGGCCACCAGTTGTTCGTTGTGGAGGTGGCCGTCACCGAAACTCCACCCCACTGCGTATCCGGCCACGGGCTCACCATCGATGACCGTGTAATCGTTCTCGCGTCCCGGCGGTATCACGTGGTCCCACAGCGTCATCAGTGCGCGCCCGTGGGCATACATGGCCCGGAACGCATGTCCCAGTCCCAACGCCACCTCGGCGTTCTCGGGTGAGGACAGCTTCTGAATCTGCTTGTGCTGCACCAATCCGAGCCCGATACGATGCTCGGCCAGTTTGCGGCTGGCCTCCTCGGTGAAGAACCACTGGGAGGTATCCCAGTTGCCCGCGTAGTAGCGCATGCCCGGCAGGAACGACACCTTCGTCGGGTAGAAGTTCCCGATGATGATCGTCGCGACGATGGCGGCCAGCAGCGCGGCGACGAGCCACGGTTGGGTGAGGTCCCCGAGCCCGATGGCGGCCTTGTCGACGAACAGTGACGCGATACCGAAGAGCATGAACACATTCCATTCCAGCGGCACCCCCAGCGGGATCGCTGTCAGGATCACGAGGTGGAACACCACCATCACAGCGGCAGCGACGTACGTGGCGGTGCCGCCGGGTGAGAAGAACAGCACCAGCGGGACGCCGAACTCGATCAGGGTGCCGAAGTGGGCGAGGAACTGCGCGATGCGTCCGGGCCGCAGGTCATCGGGAAATCGCCGGTAGAAGAGCCGCTTCATCCATCTCGCCCGGACGAGCGGATTGTTGGCCATCATGGTCGCGACCACGAACGGAAAGTGCCGGTTCAGTTTCGACGTGGCCGCACCAAGCCAGATCGCGAGCATGACGAGTTTGGCGGCGACGATCATGTTCGCCCCCGCGAACAGAAACGTCACGGTCAGCGACCCGTACACCTCGCCGCGGGTGGCCAGGAAGATCACCTTGTCGCGCAGCCCGATCAGCGCCAGAAGGGCCAGTACCACGACGATCCGCTCCGGCGGGATCAGGCCGACCGTGGTGTCCAGCGCGGCGACGGGCCCGGTGCCGTCGGAGACCAGCGCGAACACCGTGGCGACCAGCAACGCCGCGTACAACAGCACGTCGAGCGCCGTCCGGCGGTCGCCACCGGTCAAGGGAATTCGGTTCGGCCACGGTGCAAGCCGGATGGTGCCAAGCCGCAGCCAGTACAGCGGCGAGCCCATCGGTGGTGCCACCTTGCCCGTCAGCGGACCGAATCCGCATCCGAGGCCGAGCACCTCGAACAGCAGCGACCACAGGACGACCTTCTGGAACACGATCGGTTCGGCCCACCACGATCCGATGTCAGCCCAACCGCCGATGCCGGAGGTGGTCATCGCGAAGCAGAGACCGCCGAGGACATACAGGCCGATCTTCACCGCGTAGAGCAGGTAGAAGACGTCCGGATTGCCCATGCCGCGCTCGGCGATATGGCGCGCCATCGGTTTGATCCGATCTGCCGGCGGAAGCGTGCGCCACTGCGCCACATCCAGGCGCGGCAGATCGGGCTCGAGAAATCCCACGGGGTTGACGGTATCGACAAACTGTCCAGCCGACACCCGATCGGAAGGACTGCGACGACCGTTGTCAGCCGTGCGGCGCGATGCTAGCGTCGGAATTGACACCTCAATGGTTGTGTCCAGTCGAGCGGGTAGGTCGATGACGGAAATTCAGGTGCGGCGGGTCCGGTTCGACTTCACCGGTGACGACGTGCCGTTCAACTGGCATCCCGCTCGCCCGGCGTTCGCCGTGCAGTGCAACCTGATCTCGTTCTTCGCGCCCGGTTTCGAGAAGTTCATCGTCGACGCCACTCGCCAGGCGATACCGCTGATCCGCGATCCCGACATCGCCGCCGAGGCGCAGGCATACCTGCGCCAGGAGGCGCAACACTCCGCCGCCCACGCCAGTCACGTCCGGGCGTTGACGCGGCGCTGGCCGATGTTGCGACAGGTGATGGACGACGTCACCGCATCGTTCGACCGCCTGACCGCGACGAAGCCACTGGCCTGGCGATTGGCGTACACCGCGGTCGTAGAGGCCACGTTCACCCCGTACTTCAAAGTGTTCCTCGACCATGAGGACAAACTGTTCGCCCCGGGCGACGAACGTGTCGCCTCGCTGTTCCTGTGGCACTTCGTCGAGGAGATCGAGCACCGCAGCTCGGCGCTGAAGGTCTACGACGCGGTCCACGACAGCTACCCCTACCGCCTGAAGACCATCGCGGGAGTGGCCAGGCACATCGACGAGGTCCTGCGGATCATCGTGCCCGGCTTCCGGGCAGCGGTTCCCGGACCCGACGGCGGGGATCTGGCCGCATTGCTGCCGGATCGGCTGTCGCCGAAGGCGCTTCTGGCCGCACAGCAAGCTGTGCGTAAACGGCCGGTAACAGAACAACCGACCTACGCCGGTGTCCCGCGACGCGAACTGTTCGACATGTGCGTCGGCCTGATCCGGTCACAGGGTCCCGGTCATGACCCTGAGTTCGAGAGTGTGCCCCCGTTCGCCGGGCGATGGTTCGAAAGATATGACAACGAACCGCGAAGTGCCGCACGCTGGTACAGCGTCGGCGCGGGCGGGTGAGTCGGATGGCCGACGAGCGGGTGTTTTCCTTCGAGTCCGCCGGCGGGCTGGACGACGTCCTGGCGCCGGTACGTCGTGCCGCCGAGACCGCCACCACCCGGCTACCTTTCGTGACTGCGATGACCCGCCGGGTGCTCGATCATCTCGACCACAACAGCCTGGACACCTCCGAGGCGGTCATCGCCGTACCGGCCGAGGTGTTCACCGATACCGAGCGTCACATCGCCGAGCGTGCGCTGATGAAGAGGGTTCCGCACGTCGTGGCGTGGGGCGGTGAGATCCCCGATCCGGGCGACTACACGACCAAAGACGTCATGGGCACCCCGATCCTCGTCGTCCGTGGCAAGGACGGTGCGCCAAGCGCTTTCGTCAATGTCTGCGCCCATCGGGGCGCCCAGGTGGCCGAGGGTTGCGGCCACGCCGCTCGCTTCACCTGCCCGTACCACGCCTGGAGCTACGACCTGGACGGTCGGCTGGCGAGTCTGCCGGGACGCCGGATGTTCGACGGTGTCGATCTGAGCGAGTTGGGTCTGCGTACCCTGCCCGCCGCGGAGCAGGCCGGGTTGATCGTCGTCGCGCTCGACCCCGCCGTGTCGGTGGACGGCTACCTCGGGACCGCCGAGCAGGACCTGGCCAGCTTCGGATTCGGCCGCTACGCCCATGCCCAGAGCGTCGATCTGCAGTTGCGCGCCAACTGGAAGCTGGCCGTCGACGTGAACTTCGAGGGCTACCACTTCCCGTTCCTACACAAGGACACCCTGGCGCCGATCGTCACCAACAACTCCGTGTTCGACACTTTCGGCCGACACTGCCGCTGGGCTTTCCCGTTCCGCAACATCGACGAACTCCGCGACGTCCCCGAGCAGGACTGGCCGGATCGGTTCAGCGGCTCCGTGGTCTACGGACTGTTCCCGAGTTGCGTGCTCGTGGAATCACCGGTGTCCACGTTGATGCTGCGGATCTACCCCGGCGATTCGCCGAACACCTGTGTGGTGCACATGGTCGGCGGTGCGCTCGGCCCGATCACCGAGGAAGCCGACCGCCTGCTCGCCCAGGCCGGATTCGACGGCGCCACCTCGGTGCTGCGCGACGAGGACTTTCCCGCCGCCGAAGCCTGCCAACGCGGCGCCGAGAACGGGCTCGAACGCATGCTCATCGGTCGCTCCGAGCCGCTGGTTGCGCACCTGCACCGGCAGTGGGACGCGGCGCTGGGCGACGACTGAGTCCGTTGGTTCTTGACGCGGGCGACCCGCCGTGACCGATGAGATTGTCTGGGTACCCGGATCTACGTGAGTATGAAAGCCAGGCGCCTGGACCTGCCAGGTCCGCCGCGACCGCACCTGCGCTGGACCACACGAGTTGAAAAGACCAACGCGAGCGACATTGTCGGCCACTTCATAGACGACCTCACCAACCTCCGACACTTTCGCTCGCGCTGGCCTTTCGGGAAGTCAGATGCGCCGCTCTGACTGCTCCCACTCGTCGTCGGCGACCATGGCTCTCTTCGACAAGGACGCAGTTGGCGACGGCGTTTGGAATACGGCCGCAGAACCTGTCGCGACGAAAATCGCCGCCCGCAGCGGTCTACATCGTGGCGCGAATCCGCGTCAGCGTGAGATCGATGGACGAGGATGGACACCGTGCAGCTGCCCGTGATGCCACCGCTGGAACCGATGCTGGCCAAAGCCCAGACCACGGTGCCCGACGACGCCGGCGTCTGGTCGTACGAACCCAAGTGGGACGGCTTCCGCGCACTGGTGTTCCGCGACGACGATGAGGTCGTGCTGCTCTCACGCAGCGGCAAGGACCTCGGCCGCTATTTCCCCGAGGTGCTCGACGCGGTGCGTGACGAACTCGCGTCGCGCTGTGTGCTCGACGGCGAGATCGTCGTGCCGCGCAAGATCGCCGCGAGGACACGGTTGGACTGGGAGTCGCTGAGCCAGCGCATTCACCCTGCTGCCAGCCGGATCACGATGCTCGCCGAGCAGACCCCCGCGCATTTGATCGGATTCGACGCTCTCGCCGTCGGAGACACGTCACTGTTGAAGGAACCGTTCCGCATCCGGCGTGCCGCGCTGGTCGACGCGGTGCACGAGAAGAGGCGGTGCCATGTCACCCGCACCACCGAGGATCCCGCACTGGCGACCCGATGGCTCGAAGAATTCGAAGGGGCAGGCCTGGACGGAGTGATCGCCAAGCGTCTCGACGGACCATACCTGCCCGGTAAACGCGAGATGGTGAAGGTCAAGCACCACCGCGACGCCGACTGCGTGGCCATGGGATATCGAATCCACAAGAGCGGCGAGGGAATCGGTTCGATCCTGCTGGGGCTCTACCGCGACGACGGAGAGCTGCAGATGGTCGGTGGCGCCGCGTCGTTCACCGCCAAGGCACGCCTGAAACTGTTGGCCGATCTGGAACCGCTGCGCCTCGGCGACGACCTGCGCGACGGCGAACCCAGCCGCTGGAACTCCGGCGCCGACAAACGCTGGATCCCGGTGCGTCCCGAGCTGGTGTGCGAGGTGGCTTACGACCAGATGGAAGGCGACAGGTTCCGTCATGCGGTGAAGTTCCTGCGCTGGCGACCGGACCGGGACCCGAAGAGTTGCACGTTCGACCAGCTCGATGTGCCGCTGACCTACGACCTCAACGACGTGCTGGAGTCACCTGATGGCTAGTACCGCAACCGAAATCGACGTCGACGGGATCAAGGTCCGGCTGACCAATCCCGACAAGCCGTACTTCCCGAAGCTGGGCAAAGACGGCACGAAGGGCAAGCTGGTCGACTACTACCTGGCGGTCGCCGACCGGATGGTCGCGCTGCTCCGTGACCGCCCCGTGCACCTGCAGCGGTTCCCCGACGGCATCGACGGCGAGGAGATCTACCAGAAACGGTTGCCGCAGAAGCGGCCTGACTACCTCGAGTCCTGCACGGTGACGTTCCCGTCCGGCCGCACCGCCGACGCGCTGAAGATCACCCATCCGGCCGCGATCGCGTGGGCCGCCCAGATGGGTTCTGTGACATTGCATCCCTGGCAGGTCCGCTGCCCGGACACCGAACATCCCGACGAACTGCGCATCGACCTGGACCCGCAGCCGGGCACCGGCTTCAAAGAAGCCCGCAGCGTCGCCGTCGACGTGCTCAAACCGCTGCTCGACGAACTGGGGCTGGTCGGCTACCCGAAGACCTCCGGCGGTCGCGGCGTGCACGTGTTCCTGCGCATCGCCACCGACTGGGACTTCATCGCGGTGCGCCGCGCCGGTATCGCGCTGGCGCGTGAGGTGGAACGGCGCGCTCCCGATGCGGTGACGACGTCGTGGTGGAAGGAAGAGCGGGGTAAGCGACTGTTCATCGACTACAACCAGAACGCGCGCGACCGCACGTTCGCCTCGGCCTACTCGGCGCGCAAGACCCCCATCGCGACGGTGTCCACGCCACTGTCGTGGGACGAACTCCGCGATGCCGATCCCGACGACTACACGATCCGCACCGTGCCGGACTTCCTGTCCGGCCGACCCGACCCGTGGGCCGACATCGACGACCGCGCCCAGTCGATCGGCAAGCTGTTGGAGATGGCCGAGGCAGACGCCGACCGCGGCCTCGGTGATCTGCCGTACCCACCGAACTATCCGAAGATGCCGGGCGAACCGCCGCGCGTGCAGCCGAGCAAGAAGGTCGCCGCGCACTGGGACGAAGAGGGTAACCGCGTAGCGGATTAGCGCCGCGACGATACCCTGCTGTGCATGCCGTCGCCTCAGGGGTGGAACACCATTCGCAAACTGCTCGCCGCACTGGCCATCTTCGGCATGATCGCCAGCGGTATCGGCATCGCCTCGGTGATGATCTTCTCCAGGCCCGACGATCAGCCCGTCGCCGCGCGCACACCCCCGCCCCCGCCGCCGCCGTCGGTGCCGACGGTCAAGGAGTTCCTCATCGGCGTCGCGGTCACAGCCACGGAATGCGACCCCGCGGGCCTGTGCCGGTACACCTACACGATCGACCCGAAATACGTCGGGCTGCACCCGTTCCCGGAGACGCCGTTCACCGTCCGCTACGAGGTGACCGGCGGCCACGCGCCGCAGCCCGGTGAGTTCACCGTAGAAGGCCAGCAGGCCCAGATCCTCAAGGACGTCGTGGTGGAGGGACCGCCGGGAGCGACACTGCAAGCCAAGGTCCTCGAGGTGATCGGGTAGACAGTCCGCTATGACATCAACGCCGGAGCGCAACCGCTGGATCCGTAACTTCGCTCCCGCCCCGGACGCCCGCATGCGGCTGGTGTGCTTCCCGCACGCCGGAGGGTCGGCCAGCTACTACTTCCCGCTGTCGCGCGCACTGTCGCCCGAGTTCGACGTCTACGCGGTGCAGTACCCCGGCCGCCAGGACCGCCATGCCGAACCATTCGTCGACAACATCGACGACCTCGCCGACCGGGTGACCGACGTGCTGGGCGACCTCACCGAATCACCGGTGGCGTTCTTCGGCCACAGCATGGGTGCGGTGCTGGCCTTCGAGGTGACGCGCCGGCTCGAGGAGTCGGGGCGCGGACCGTCGGTCGTCTTCGTGTCCGGGTCGCGCGCACCGAGCCGGTACGCCGACGAGGGCCGGGGCCGCACCGACACCGACCTGATCGAGGTCATGCGCGAACTCGGCGGCACCGACCCCCGCGTGCTGGGGGACCGGGATCTGCTGGAGACGTTCCTGCCGCCGTTCCGCAACGACTTCCGCGCGCTGGTCACCTACCGGCGCGGACCCGAGGTCGGCGTCCGCGCACCCCTGACGGTGCTGACCGCCACCGATGACCCGAAGACCAGTGAAGACGACGCACGCGCCTGGGAACTGCACACCTCCGGACCGGTGGAGGTGCACACCTTCACCGGAGGCCACTTCTACCTGGAGAAGCAGGCCCCTCGGGTCATCGATGTGGTCGCGCAGAAGCTGCGCACCCTCGGCTGAGCCGCAGCCCTCTCAGGAGGGCACCACACCCCGCGGGTTCGGCAGCGGCAGATCGTTGTAGGTCGCGATGCCCGGTGCGGCAGCCACGACGGCGGGGATCGCGTGGATCGGCGGCATCGCGGTCATGATGTGGCCGAGCACGAAGAAGTCCTCGATGGACTTGGCGTTCTCGATCATGTCCTGCGGCGGCAGGAACCCGACGCTCATGTTCACCGTCGGGCGGCCCTCGATGGTGATCTTCCAGCCGTCGCCGTCGAGCTGCCAGTCCGGATCCAGTGTCTGGCCTTTCTTCCACCGCACGTTGATGTCGATGACGGTGCGGCCCCGGTAGATGCCCTGCCAGCTGGAGTACACCCCGGCGACGTGACCGGCCGGGATCGTCCACGAGGCCATCACGAGGTCCTCGGTGGTCTGCGCGTATTCCGGCACGCACTTGATCTCGTCGAGCTCGATGCCCAGCGCATCGGCGACCAACTGGACGGCCTCGGCGAACACCGCGGTGCCCTTGGAAGCCATCGGCGCCAGGTTCGGGTCGTCGATCGCGGTGCCGAACCCGACGGGGCGCTCGGTGTCGGGGGAGTCGTAGAGGGTGGTGTCGGCGGATTCGGAGATGACGACCTTGTCGATCCGGTCGCAGGCCGTGCCGGCGACAATCGCCAGCAGCTCGGCGAAGCCCGGGCTCACACCCGAGCCGAACAACGTCGAGCCGCCCCGCTTGCACGCCTCGGCGAGCTTCTCGCGGTCGGCGCCCAGGTTGCCTCCGGTGATGAACGACGCCGAGGAGACGACGTTGACGCCGGCCTCGAGGATCCGGACCAGTTCGGCGACATCGATCCACATCGGGTTGTAGACGACGACGTCGGGCTTGAGCGCCAGCAGCGCGTCGACGTCGTTGGTCGCGGCGACACCGAGGGGCTCGATACCGACCAGCTCGCCGAGATCTCGACCGACCTTGTCCTGTGACCAGGCGTAACCGCCGATCAACTCGAGGTTCGGGTTCTTCGCGATCGCCGCGACGGAACTCTTGCCGACATTTCCCGTCGTCCATTGGACGACCCGATAAGTGACATTGTTGGGCACTCGCTCAGCATAGATATTTGCTTTGATGTGCTCAGCGAATTCGGCGAAATGTCACGGCCCGGCGGTCAGCGGCGCCTTGCCGGTCCGGGTCTGGCCCGCGCGGTCGATCCAGGTCACGTCGACCACGTCGCCGGGATAGTGCCGGTCGAGCACCATCGTCAGCGTCGTCGGCGAATCCAGGGTCACGCCGTCGAGAACCAGCAGCAGGTCACCGCCGCGCAGCCCGGCCTGTTCTGCGGGACCACCGCTCAGCACCTCCTGGACCACGACGCCCGGGGTGTCGCGCGGGGTGGTGCGCACCCCGACGCCGAGCAGAGTCGGGGGACCGATGTGCACGGTGTCGGACCGGATACCGGCACGGATCTGGTCGGCGATGACGACCGCGTCGTTGATCGGGATCGCGAAGCCCTTGCCACCCGGTCCCATCCGGAAGTTCACCGACGCCGCGGTGGTGATCCCCACGACCTGGCCGGCGCTGTTGACCAGCGGCCCGCCGGAGTCACCCGCGCGCACGGGGGCGGCGAACTCGATCAGGCCGGTCAGCTCGTCGGAGGTGCCCGTGAGGGTGTCCTCGGCCTGCACCGTGCGCCCGAACGCCGACACGGTGCCCTGTTCGCGGGTCAGCGGCCCGAAGGTGCCCTGTGCGTTCCCGAGCGCGACCACCGGCTCCCCGGGGACCAGCACGTTCGCGTCGCCGAGCGCCGCCACAGGCAGGCCGCTGGCGCCCAGCAACTGGATCAGCGCGACGTCACGCCCACGGTCGTAGCCCACCAGCTGGGCGGGGTACGGCTGGCCGTTCACGGTCGCGGTGATGCGGTCGGCGCCCTGCACGACGTGGAAGTTCGTCATCGCCAATCCGTTGGGGTCGATGACGAACGCGGTGCCCAACCCGAGCACTCCCTGGTAGTCCACCTCGGTGTCGATGCGCACCACCGCCGGTTCGACCTGTGCCGCCGCCGCGATCGGGTCGCTGGGCGCGGCCGCGGCGGGGGCCAGCGGCATCACCAGGGAGAGGATCGCGACCAGGGCGATCCACAGCAGTCTGGTCGAGCGAATCGGGCTCATACTCATCAATAGTGGCGGCGACGTGGGCTGCTGTCGACGCAGCCCCGCTGCTCAGTCCTCGACGGCCACGCCGCCGCGGGTCCGCCGACGGCGTCTCAGCAGCGCAGTCTTGCCGCTGGGCCGCTGATTCTGCAATTTGCCGTCCGCCGGCGGTTCGGTCTCCCCGGCCTTCTCGGCAGCCTCATCGGCATCACCGGTCCCAGTGTTCTCGGAGCTCTCGTCGGCGTCGGCCTCGGTTCCGGAGGCTTCGTCGGTCTCGGCGGTTTCGGAGGTCTCGGCGGCTTCCGGGGTCTCGGTCTCCTCGCCGGTCCCGGTGTCCTCGGTGGCGGTCTTGCCGCGCGAACGGCGCTGCTTGACCTTCACCGGCTTCGGCGGAGGCGGCGGCAGTTCGGCGACGAACGCAAGGTGGAAAGCCAACACGCCGAGCAGCGCGATGGCCGCGGCAGCCCCGTAGATGCCGAACAGCCACTGGCCTGCCGAGTCCACCGACAGCCAGATCTCGCTGATCGCGACACCGAGGATCAGCACCCCCGCCAGCACGTGCAGCGCGATGGACGTCGTACGCAGGTTCAACGCCAGCTGGGGCGTACCGAACTCGGGACGCCGTGTCCGCAGCAGGGTCAGGAGCACCGGCACCGCCGCCGTCCCGATCAGGACCGCGGTGACGACCCGCAACACCGTGCCGAGCGTGTGCGAGGTCTCCCCGAGCAACTCGAACGTGCGCGGCAGGACGAAGAAGAAGTAGAGGACACCGGCGGCGAGGGAGAACGACGCGTGCCAAATCACCGCGGCGGTGCGGCCCATACCCCTCCTCGATGGTGAGACCCGGGACGTGACCGCGGTGAACCCACCGGTCACGCCCCGGGCTGAGTGCGGAGGATGCGGGATTTGAACCCGCGAGGGCTATTAACCCAACCCGCGTTCCAGGCGAGCGCCATAGGCCACTAGGCGAATCCTCCGTCGGCCATGGTAGCCGACCGGCCCCGGCACTCCATAAATCCGTCGGAGGTGCTCCTGGGCGCGGCGCCGCCGGCCGCGGTATTACACTCGCCGTGGACCCCGCGTGGCGTCCATCCTGTGAACTCCCCCAGGGCCGGAAGGCAGCAAGGGTCAACGGGCTCTGGCGGGTGCGCGGGGTCCCCTCATCTGCACGGACACACGACAGCGAAAGGCGAGCGGTGTCTTTTCAGTCGCTGGGCCGAGACGAATTGCTCGCACAGCACGAACTTCAGCAGCGCAACTACGCAGAGTTGCAGGCCAAGGGACTGAAGCTGGATCTGACCCGCGGTAAGCCGTCGCCGGAACAACTCGACCTGTCCAACGGGCTGCTCAGCCTGCCCGGCGCCGACGCCTACCGCGACGCAGACGGCACCGACGCCCGCAACTACGGAGGTCTGCACGGCCTCCCGGAGCTGCGCTCCATCTTCGGTGAGCTGCTGGGCATCCCGGTGGCCAACCTGATCGCCGGCAACAACGCCAGCCTGGAATTCATGCACGACGTGATCGTGTTCTCCCTGCTGCACGGCGGCGTCGACTCGCCGCGGCCCTGGATCCGCGACATCCTCGACGGCACCGGGGTGAAGTTCCTGTGCCCGGCGCCGGGCTACGACCGGCACTTCGCGATCACCGAGACCCTGGGCATCGAGATGATCACCGTCCCGATGCTCGAAGACGGTCCCGATGTCGATCTGATCGAAGAGCTCGTCGCCGAGGATCCCACCATCAAGGGCATGTGGTGCGTGCCGGTGTTCGCCAATCCGACCGGCACCGTCTATTCCTGGGAAGCCACCCGACGGTTGGCCGGAATACGCACCGCGGCAACCGATTTCCGACTGATGTGGGACAACGCCTACGCGGTGCACACCCTGACCCACGAGTTCCCCCGGCCGATCGACGTGCTGGGCCTCGCCGAAGCCGCCAACCACGCCAACCGGCCGCTGGTCTTCGCGTCCACCTCGAAGATCACCTTCGCCGGCGCCGGAGTCAGCTTCCTGGGCGGTTCGCTGGGCAACATCGCCTGGTACCTGCAGCACGCCGGGAAGAAGTCGATCGGGCCGGACAAGCTCAACCAGTTGCGGCACCTGAAGTTCTTCGGCGACGCCGACGGGGTGCGGCTGCACATGCAGAAGCACCGGGAGCTGCTGGCGCCCAAGTTCGCGTTGGCGCTGCAGATCCTCGAGGACCGATTGGGCGAGTCGAAGATCGCGTCGTGGACCGAGCCCAAGGGCGGTTACTTCATCAGCCTCGACGTGCTGCCCGGCACCGCCAAGCGAACCGTCGCGCTGGCCAAGGACGCCGGCATCGCGGTCACCGAGGCCGGAGCGTCGTTCCCGTACCGAAAAGACCCGGACGACAAGAACATCCGCATCGCACCGACCTTCCCCGGCGCCGACGATCTGCGCGCGGCGATCGACGGTCTGGCCACCTGCGCACTGCTCTCGGCGACCGAACACCTGCTGGACGCCCCCTAGTCGGGGGCTGTCGGTAGCCTGCTTCCGTGGCGCTCTACCGCAAGTACCGACCGGCGACGTTCGCCGAGGTGGTCGGCCAGGAACACGTCACCGAGCCGCTGTCCACAGCGCTGAACTCGGGACGGATCAACCATGCCTACCTGTTCTCGGGTCCACGCGGCTGCGGCAAGACGTCCTCGGCGCGCATCCTGGCGCGCTCGCTCAACTGTGAGCAGGGTCCGACGGCCACGCCGTGCGGGGAATGCGATTCGTGCGTCGCGCTGGCACCCAACGGGCCGGGCAACATGGACGTCACCGAGCTCGACGCCGCCAGCCGCGGCGGTGTGGACGACACCCGCGAGCTGCGCGACCGAGCGTTCTACGCGCCCGCCCAGTCGCGGTACCGCATCTTCATCGTCGACGAAGCGCACATGGTCACCACGGCGGGCTTCAACGCTCTGCTCAAGATCGTCGAGGAACCGCCGGAACACCTGATCTTCGTGTTCGCCACCACCGAACCCGAGAAGGTGCTGCCGACCATCCGGTCGCGCACCCACCACTATCCGTTCCGGCTGCTGGCGCCGCGCACCATGCGCACTCTGATCGAGAAGATCGTCGCCTCGGAGAGCGTGGTCGTCGACGACGCGGTCTACCCGCTGGTCATCCGCGCCGGCGGCGGATCGCCGCGCGACACGCTCAGCGTGCTCGACCAGCTGCTGGCCGGTGCCGACGGCAACCACGTCACCTATCAGCGCGCGCTCGCGTTGCTCGGCGCCACCGACGTCGCGCTGATCGACGACGCGATCGACGCGCTGGCCGCCGGTGACGCGGCGGCGCTGTTCGGGGCAGTGGAGGGCGTCGTCGACGCCGGCCACGACCCGCGTCGGTTCGCCAGCGATCTGCTCGAACGATTCCGTGACCTCATCGTGCTGCAGGCGGTCCCGGACGCGGTGGCGCGCGGCGTCGTCGACGGCCCCGAGGACGAGCTGGAACGCATGCGCGAGCAGGCCACCCGTCTGGGTACTGCGACGCTGACCCGCTACGCCGAGGTCATGCACGCCGGACTCGGCGAGATGCGTGGCGCCACCGCGCCGCGCCTGCTGCTCGAGGTCGCCTGCGCTCGCCTGCTGCTGCCGTCGGCCAGCGACACCGAAGCGGCCCTGTTGCAGCGCGTGGAACGCATCGAGACGCGGCTGGACATGTCGATCCCGGCAGGCGAAGCAGGTGCGGGGTCGGCTCCGCGCAAGCAGTTCGTCCGCAAGAGCGAAGCCGCGCCCCAGTCCGAGGCGCCGACTGCACCGCCCGCCCCCGCCCCGCCCCAGCCGCCTGCTCCCGCCCCGCCCCAGCGGGCTGCACCGACTCCGCCGGCAGCACCTGAGCCGCCGGCCCCGCCGCCACCCCCGCGGCCGGCACCCACGCCCGCCGGACCCGAACCCGCATCACCGCCGCCGGTGCGCCCCCCGGCCGCGCCGGCAGTGGAGGCACCCGCGGCCACCCCGGCAGCCGCCGTCGCCGCCGGCCAGCCCAACGCGGCTGCGGTGCGCAGCATGTGGTCGACGGTCCGGGAGAAGGTCCGCGATCGCAGTCGCACCACCGAGGTCATGTTGTCCGGAGCGGTCGTGCGTGCGGTGGAAGACAACGTGCTGGTGCTCAGCCACGAGTCGGCACCACTGGCGCGGCGCCTCAGCGAACAGCGCAACGCCGACGTCATCCGGGAAGCACTCAAGGATGCGCTCGGCGTCAACTGGACCATCCGGTGCGAAGCCGGTCCGGCACCTGCCCCGGCCACGCCGCCGCAAGCCGAACCGCGCCGCACGCCCGCCGAGCCACCGCCACCGCCCGAAGAGGACGTCGAGGACATGCTGGCCGAGGCCAGCCACGAAGACCCCGCCCCGCGCCGGGATCCCGAGGAAGCGGCGTTGGAGCTGTTGCAGAACGAACTCGGGGCGCGTCGGATCGACGGTTAGGGCGTCCACCACGGGCGCAGCGGCAGGCCTCCGTCGCGGCCACGGTCGTCGAGTTTGGCGGCCAGCACCTGGTGCAGCTGAATCGCGTTCTGCTCGAAGCCGACCCGCGACGCCGCCATGTACAGACCCCACACCTTCGCGGTGGCCAGGCCGACCTCAGCGACGGCGTCGTCCCAGTGGGTCACGAGGTTGCGACTCCAGTCGCGCAGGGTCATCGCGTAGTGGTGGCGCAGGTTCTCCTCGTGCAGCACCTCCAGGCCCACGTCCTGCATCTCGGTGATGATGCGGCCCGAACCGGTCAACTCCCCGTCGGGGAACACATACCGGTCGATGAACCCGCCGGCAGATGCGTTGTGCCGGTTGTTGTTCCGGGTGATGCAATGGTTGAGCAGCAGGCCGCCGGCCCGCAGCCGGGACTTCAGGAACTCGAAGTACGCCGGGTAGTTGGCCACCCCGATGTGTTCGGTCAACCCGATCGAGGACACCGCGTCGAACTGGTCCTCCGCCACGTCGCGGTAGTCCATGTGGCGGACCTCAGCGAGCTCACTCAGCCCCTCTTCGGCGATCGCCTTCTGCGCCCACTCGGCCTGGTTCTTCGACAGCGTCACCCCGATGGCGCGCACGCCGTGGCGTGCGGCGTAGCGCACCATGCCGCCCCAACCGCACCCCACGTCGAGCAGCCGGGCGCCGGGCGCGAGGTGCAACTTCTCGAACACCAGCCGGTACTTGTTGTCCTGCGCCTCCTCGAGGGTGGCGTCGAGATGGGGGTAGGTGGCACACGTGTAGGTCATCGACGGTCCGAGCACCCACTCGTAGAACGTGTTCGACACGTCGTAGTGGTGGTGGATGACCTCCGCATCGCGAGTCTTGCTGTGCCGCAGCCCCTCCGCGACACGCCGCCACCTCGGCAGCGCCTCCTGCGGAGGCGGCGCGATGGGCTTGAGTCGTTCCAGCCCGATCGACCTGACGATGTTGGCCAGCACCCGCGCCGGCGGCCGTTTGAACTCCAGACGGTCGGTCAGGGCGCTGAGCACCGGATAGGGGTCTCCCGGATGCGCACCGTGCAGGTCCAGGTCACCGGAGATGTAGGCGCGCGCCAACCCGAGGTCGTTGGGCGCGGTGGCGAGATAGGTTGTGCCGCGCGGGGTCAACAACTCCAGTCCGAGCTCGGCGTCCGGCGCCCCGGCGGTGCTGCCGTCATAGGCGCTGAACCGCAGCGGCAGTCGTCCTCCGGCGAGCAACTCGAGGATCTCCGAGAGCGTGAGTTTCCCGCTCGTGTGATGCGCCGAATACGTCGAGCTCATCTGCGCCGCACCGCCTTCGCATACAGGTCGAGGAACCGGGAGTCCGGGTCGTAGGTCTTCTTCACCGTGTTGTACACCTCGCCGCCGTAGAGTTCGTCGAATTCCTCCCGCGAGTAGAACGCGTCCGAATACAGCGACTTGTGTCCGTCGAGCTCGCTGACCTTGCGTTCGATGATCTTGTTGGTGTGGCCTTCCTCGGGGCCGACCGGGACCGAGGACCAGAAGCCGACATTGACGTAGGTCTGCTGCGGCCGGATCGGGTACAGCGGCCAACCCGCTGAGTCGCGAAGTCGCAATGGGCACAACCAGATCGGTTCGATAGGGACATTGCCGAGGAACCAGCGCAGGAACTCCACCGTCCGGTCGATCGGCACCTCGATGTCCTGTACCACCCGTTCGCGCGGGGGACGCCCGTTGCGTTTCTCGATCCGGTCGGCGATGTCGAAGCGTCGGTCGTAGGCGATCAGCT
Source organism: Mycobacterium sp. pV006 (assembly GCF_041287115.1). NCBI lineage: Bacteria > Bacillati > Actinomycetota > Actinomycetes > Mycobacteriales > Mycobacteriaceae > Mycobacterium > Mycobacterium sp. pV006. Next base: position 95,027 of record NZ_JBGGKT010000010.1, read on the forward strand.
TCCAGTAGAAGCTGCTACGCCGGTAGCGGCGCGGCCACCACCGGCGGATGCGTGGGTTCTGCGCGCCGAACGCCCGCGAGCACCAGAACCAGTCGGTGTCCCAGCGCCACAGGTAGTCGTGCATCGTGAGCCGGTCGTGCTTCTCCGTCCCGGTGTGTTGGATGGAGCGGTAGTAGATGTCGGCACCGGTGTAGTCGCTGACCGGACCCGGGGTGGAAGTCTGCACACCGAGGCACAGGTAGCTCTCGTCCGCGCTGAACACCACCCCGTCGACATAGTCGACGCGTTCTCCGTCCAGACCGCCGGTTTCGACGATCCCGTTCATCGTCTCTACCAGCGTGTCGAGATCACCGAAACGCAGGTGGCGCAACGCAACAAACGGGGTGGCCGGTTCCAGCTCGATACGCAGACGCACCGAATAGCCCAGCGTGCCATACGAGTTGGGGAACGCCCGGAACAGGTCGACGTTCTCGTCCGGCGCGGCGCGCACGATGTCGCCCGTGCCGGTCAGGATGTCCATCTCCAGCACCGACTCGTGCGGCAGACCGTTGCGAAACGATGCCGACTCGATCCCCAGCCCGGTGACCGCGCCACCGAGGGTGATGGTCTTGAGCTGCGGAACCACCAGTGGCGTAAGGCCGTACGGCAAGGTCGCGGCGACGAGGTCCTCGTAGGTGCACATTCCGGCGACCTCCGCGGTGCGGGTGGCGGGGTCGACGGCGATCACGTCGGTCAGGCCCGACACGTCCAGTCCCGGCGCGTCGGCTTCGGCGCGGGCGCGGAACAGGTTCGACGTCGGTTTGGCCAGACGGACCGTGGCATCGGCAGGGATGGCGCGATAGCTGTCCAGCAGCCGCGCCACCCCCTGCGCATGCCCAGCCCGTGCGGCGGTCCAGGCAGCAGGCACACATATACGCTAGTCCGCAGACGCATGGGATGCGACTGCATCCGCAACTGACGAGGGAGTGTGCACCGATGGGACAGGTCAGCGCGACGAGTTCGGTTCTGATCGACGCCGATCCGGCGACGGTGCTCAACGCGGTAGCCGACTACCAGGCGATGCGGCCGAAAATCCTCTCCGAGCACTACAGCGGCTACCAGGTGCTCGAGGGCGGTCAGGGCGCCGGCACCGTCGCCCAGTGGAAGCTGCAGGCCACCAAGTCGCGGTCGCGCGACGTCAAAGCCAGCGTCGACGTCGCCGGCCGCACCGTCATCGAGAAGGACGCGAACTCGTCGATGGTGACCAACTGGACCGTCGCGCCGGCCGGACCCGGATCGTCGGTGACGGTCAAGACGTCCTGGCAGGGTGCCGGTGGCATTGGCGGGTTCTTCGAGCGGACGTTCGCGCCGATCGGTCTGCGCAAGATCCAGACCGAGGTGCTCGGCAACCTCAAGCGAGAGGTCGAGGGCACGATCGGGATCGAAGGGACCCAGGGCTAGCTACCGCTGGGTGCTCAGGAACGCCACGATCCCGCGCACCACAGCGTCGGCGTACTTCTGCCGCCCTTCGGGCGTCTTCATCAGCGCCGAATCGGCCGGGTTCTTCATGTTGCCCAGCTCGACGAGGATCGACGGATACTGCGCGAGGTTCAGACCGGCGATGTCCGACCGCGGATTCAGACCCGAGGAACCGATGTAGGTCGCCGGCGGGATACCCGAGGCCTGCAGGTTGTCGCGCATCACCCGCGCGAACTGCACCGACGGCCCGGCCTGTGCGGTGTTCAGCGGCGGCGACGAGTACAGCACGTGGAAGCCGCGCCCCGTGGGCGGGCCGCCGTCGGCGTGGATGGAGACCACGGCGTTGGGCTGCAGCGCGTTGGCCATCGCGGCACGCTCGTCGACGCAGGGTCCGGCCCCGGTGTCGTCGCCGCGCGACATCGCGGTACGCACCCCCAGGCCGGTCAGCGCGTGGCGGATGCGCAGGGTGGTTTCCCAGGTGAAGGTGTGCTCGGCGAGGCCGTCGGCGGTAGAGGTACCGCTGGTCTGACAGTCCTTGGTGCCGCCGCGACCGGTGGGGACCTGGCGACTCAGACCGGCCATCGAGGCCTGATGGCCGGGATCGAGGAAGACGATCTTGCCGGCGACGGCGCTCGGGGCGGCGTGTGCGGGAACCGAGACGAAGGCGGCGGTGACGAGGGCGGCCACCGCCGTGGCCCCGACACGCAGGATTGCTGGCACAGGCACGGCGACACCGTAGCGCCGGTCGCGACTACGCTGGAAGCTCGAAGTGCCGCTTGTGGACGAGCGCAACCAAGTCGAGACCGATACGCAACCTACGCACACAGAGGATCAGTCATGCAGCCCGGTGGCCAACCAGATATGTCCGCGCTCCTCGCTCAGGCGCAGCAGGTGCAACAGCAACTCATGCAGGCGCAGGAGGCGTTGGCCAAGGCCGAGGTGCACGGCCAGGCCGGCGGCGGACTGGTGCAGGTGACCATGCGCGGCAGCGGCGAGGTGGTCGCGGTGTCGATCGACCCCAAGGTCGTCGACCCGTCCGACGTCGAGACGCTGCAGGACCTGATCGTCGGCGCCGTGGCCGACGCGGCCAAGCAGGTCACCATCCTCGCGCACGACCGTCTCGGTCCGCTGGCCGGCGGTATGGGCGACCTGGGCATCCCGGGGATGTGACTTTTTGTTCGAAGGACCTGTCCAGGATCTGATCGACGAGCTGGGCAAGCTGCCCGGGATCGGACCCAAGAGCGCGCAACGCATCGCGTTTCACCTGCTGTCGGTCGAGCCGCCCGACATCGACCGGCTGACCGCGGTGCTCAACCGCATCCGGGACGGCGTCACGTTCTGCGCGGTGTGCGGCAACGTCAGCGACGCCGAACGCTGCCGCATCTGCAGTGATTCGCGCCGTGACGCTTCGCTGGTGTGCGTGGTCGAAGAACCCAAGGACGTCCAGGCCGTCGAGCGCACCCGCGAGTTCCGCGGCCGCTACCACGTGCTCGGCGGAGCGTTGGACCCGCTGTCGGGCATCGGGCCCGACCAGCTGCGCATCCGCGAACTGCTCAACCGCATCGGTGAGCGTGTCGACGGCGTGGACGTCGCCGAGGTGATCATCGCGACCGACCCCAACACCGAGGGTGAGGCCACCGCGACCTACCTGGTGCGGATGCTGCGTGACATCCCGGGGCTGACGGTCACCCGCATCGCGTCCGGTCTGCCGATGGGCGGGGACCTGGAGTTCGCCGACGAACTGACGCTGGGCCGCGCGCTGGCGGGCCGCCGCGCGATGGCCTGATTCGCGGCTCGCCGCGGTGGCCTGATTCGCGGCTCGCCGTCACACCGACCGCACCGGTCACACATCTCGACGTTCTGCAGACCTCCACTCGAACTTTCTCTGCAGAACGTCGATTGGTGTGACGCACGGGACTTGTCGGTGCGCCTTGGCACGATGCCGGGCATGGGCGAAGTCATTCTGGGTGGTGAGGCGGTGAGGGCCGGTGTGGTCACCCGACATGAGCTGGCCCGCTGGTACCGGCCGCTGTATCGGGGCGTCTTCGTACCCGGGGACGCCGAGGTCACCCTGCGGGACCGTGCCGTCGGGGCATGGCTGGCGACCGGACGCAGGGGAGTGATCGCCGGTGTCGCGGCGTCGGCGTTGCACGGTGCCTCGTGGGTCGACGCGGACGTCCCGATCGAAGTCATGGGCGTTCGGCGGCGGTCCCAGACCGGCCTGATCGTGCGCGCCGACGAGGTCGCCGACGACGAGATCGTCCGTCGCGGTGGCCTTCCGGTCACCTCGCGCGTCAGGACGGCATTCGATCTCGGACGACGCCCGGGCCGCGCCGACGCGCTGGCGCGTCTGGATGCGTTGGCATGGAACCAGTCGTTCGACATCGACGAGGTCATGCGGCTGGCCGACCGGCGGCCAAGGGTGCGCGGGGTCGGTCAACTCCGCGATCTGCTGCCCCTCGTCGACGGCGGGGCGGCCTCACCGCCGGAGAGCAGGACGCGGCTGTGGCTCCTGGACTGCGGATTCCCGCGCCCACAGACCCAGCTCCCGGTGCTCGACGGCACACGGCCGGTCGCGTTCCTGGACATGGGCTGGCCCGAGTACAAGGTCGCAGTCGAATACGACGGCGACCACCATCGCAAGAAGCGCGCGCAGTACGTCAAGGACGTCAAGCGGCTGCGGATGCTCGAGGAGATGGGTTGGATCGTCATCCGGGTCATCGCCGAGGACCGTCCGGCGCAGTGGTTGGCCCGCGCCGAGGCTGCCTTGCTCAGCCGCGAGTGCCGGCTGGAGGCGACCGCCACCCAGCGGTGGGTCAGGACGCTGGCTGCCTAGCGGTGCCGACCTGTGCGGGCAACCGACGGTACCCGTGCAGGGTCACCAGCGGGCGGGGCTGCCCCGGCCCGCGGAGTCGCAGATCCGGGTAGCGGGTGAACAACTCGCGCAACGCCGTCACTCCCTCGCTGCGTGACAGTGCTGCGCCCAGGCAGACGTGGATGCCCGTGGCGAACGCCAAGTGGTCCTTGGCGTTCGGTCGGGTGATGTCGAAGGCCTCGGGACTGTCGAACACCCGGGGGTCCCGATTGGCTCCGCCCAGCAGCAGGACGATCACCTCGCCCTCGGAGATCCGGTGACCCGCGACCTCGGTGTCGTGCAGTGCCGCTCGCGCGGTGACCTGGACCGGGCTGTCCCACCGCAGGATCTCCTCCACGGCGGCGGGCCACAGGTCGGGGTTGTCGTGCAGCAGCGCCAACTGGTCGGGATGGTCGAAGAGCGCGGTGACGCCGTTGCCGATCAGGTTCACCGTCGTCTCGACCCCTGCACCGATCAGGAGCGCGGCGTTGGAGATCAGCTCGCGTTCGGACAGGCTCCCGTCCTGTGCGAGCCGGCGCAGCGGTGTCTCGTCGGGGCCCTCGGCGTGCATGCGCCGGAAATGGTCGCGCAGGTAGACATCGACGTCGACGAGTTCGTCGATCGCGGCGCGGAACGGACGCCACGCGATCCCGATGTCGAGCATCGCGGCGATCATGTTGCCCCACCGCAGGATTCGGTCCCTCTCCTGGTCTGGTACTCCGAGGATGTCCGAGATCACTGCGGCGGGCAACTGTGCGGCGTAATCGCCGATCAGGTCGACCGTGTCGCGCCGACCCAGGTCGTCGAGCAGCTCTGCGGTCCGTTCGGCGATCCGGGAGTCCAGCCTGGCGATCGCTCTCGGGCTGAAGCTGCGCGCCACCAGGTGCCGGACCTCACCGTGCTGCGGCGGGTCGAGCATCAACATCGACGGCGGCTCGACAGGGTTCGGCAATGCCGGGTCGAGACGGCGCACCACCTTGAGCAGCCAGCCGGGCAGCCCGGTCTCCGACGGGTCGGCTACCCCGAAAGCATTGTCCCGCAGCACCGTCCGGCAGATCTCGTGATCGGCGGTGGCCCACGCAACGGGCGTCCGCAACAGCGGACCGGCGGCGCGTACCTCCTCGGTCAGTGCCAGTCGTTCCCCTTGACCGAGCATGAGCCGGGCCAACGGCTCGCCGCGGCGCGCCCGCACCGTCAGGAAGGCCCGCGGTACCCCCTGAACAGTGGCCCAGCGGCACCAGATGGCCGGCCGCGACCTCATGCGACGGTCAAGCCGCCGGAGTGTGGGCCGGCGTAGTACGCGAGCATCTCCTGCTCGCTGTGGTCGAGGGCACGCACCCGCACGGACCTGCGGGCCGCCCGGTCCAGGATCGCCCGCAATCCGGGATTCGCCGCGGCCAGTGCGGCGCGGGCGTGTTCGGCGGGGATGTCCTCGAACGCGGCCTGGTCGAGCTTGGCGGCCAGCATCGTGACCCAGCGGTGCCGTAAGGCGAGCAGCAGTCCTTCCTCCCCGCCGAAGAGCCGGTGCAGCTCTGTCGAGCGGGCCGCCTTGTCGAGCGCCGCATCGGCGTCGGTGGCGGCGTGTTCAACCATGTCGGCCATGAAGGCCATGCGTTCGTGCAACTGTGACCATGACATGCTTCGACGTTAGGCGCCGCGGCCCGTCGAGTTCGTCGTCCCGCGGTCCGATCTTGATCTCCTACCGTGGTAGGAGGCCTGATGCCTACCTCGGTCTGATGCCGGCGCGGCCGCGGCGACCGTAGACTGACCCGATGCTGGCCGCGGTGAAGCGCCGTTTCCGGCGCTATGTGCGCCGCAAGAGCGAGACGATGCCCGGCGGCTTCTCCTGGCGCATCGTGGTGAGCGTCGACGTGACGCTGTGGACCGTTGCCGTGGTGGCGCTGCTGCAACGCCCCGCGTCGCAGTGGTGGATCGGGGTCGTCGGTCTGGTCGTCGCCTACGCGCCCTACATCGTGTTCTTCGTCCTGGACCTCACGGTGAGCCCCCGGACGGAGGCCGTCGGACTCGGCTTCGCTTGGATGCTGGCGATATCGATCTGGTTGTTCGGCATGTCGGGGCCGATCTCCGGTGACTTCGCGCCGGTGCTGCTCGGCCTCGTGACCGGGGTGATCGCATCGATGACGTCGCTGCGCGGCGGGATGGTGGCCGCCGGTACGGCGACGGGGATCCTCGGCCTCGGCGTAGCCACCGATCGCATCGACACCCCGTGGCTGTATCTGAGCTTCATCGGGATCGCCTGGCTGGTCGGGCATCTGATGTGTATCCAGCAGCAGCTGCTCGTCGAGCAACAGCAGGCCCACCAGAAACTCGCCGAACACGCCGCGGCCGACGAACGCCGGCGCATCGCTCGCGAAGTCCACGACGTCATCGCCCATTCCCTGAGCGTCACACTGCTGCATGTGACCGGCGCGCGGCGAGGTCTGCAGCAGGACCGCGACATCGACGAGGCCGTGGACGCGCTCGAGCAGGCCGAACGGCTGGGACGGCAGGCCATGGCCGACATCCGACGCACCGTCGGATTGCTGGACGGTGCGATCGGCAAGGTCGCACCCGAGCCCGGCGTGGCCGACATCCCGCTGCTGGTCGGAGATTTCGTGCGGGCGGGCCTGTCGGTGACCTTCGAATCCGACGGACCGTTGGAAACCATCTCGCCGGCGGCCGGTCTCGGCCTGTACCGCATCGCACAGGAATCACTGGCCAACATCGCCAAGCACGCCCCCGACGCGCGTGCCGACATGACGCTGACGATCTCGGGGACCGCGGCGACACTCACGGTAGCCAACAGGCTCCCGGTGCCGGTCACCGCGGTGAACACCTCCGGTGGCCGCGGGACGCTCGGAATGCGCCAGCGCGTCGAACAACTCGGCGGCACCATCACCGCAGGCCCGGATGGCGACCGCTGGCTGGTTCGCGTGACGATCCCGTTCGACGACGACGATCCGTGTCCGTTCCGGAGCTGCAGCACATGACCGGCGACGTGATCGGCGCACTGTTGGTCGACGACCAGGAACTGGTGCGCTCCGGACTGCGCCGGATCTTGCGCCGCAGGGACGGCATCATCGTGGTGGGGGAGTGCGCAGACGGCGACGAAGTCCCTGCCGCGGTCGCCGCGCATCGCCCCGACATCGTGGTGATGGATCTGCGGATGAAGCGTGTCAACGGGATCGAGGCGACGCGTCGTCTCACCGAGTCGGGCGGGCCGCCAGTGCTGGCGTTGACCACGTTCACCGACGACGAGCTGCTGTCCGGCGTGTTACGCGCGGGCGCAGCGGGTTTCGTCCTCAAGGACTCGCCGGCCGAAGAGCTGATCCGCGCGGTACACGCAGTGGCGCGCGGTGACGGTTTCCTCGACCCGTCGGTCACGGCGCGGGTACTCGACACCTACCGCAGTGTGGCCGAGGAGCCGGTTGCGGTTGCGGTCGACGACTTGACCCCGCGCGAGCTCGACGTGTTGCGGCTGATGGCCAAGGGCCGCAGCAACAGTGAGATCGCCGACGAACTGGTGATCTCGGGGGTGACCGTGAAGAGTCACATCGGCCGCATCTTCCTCAAGCTGCGGCTGCGTGACCGTGCCGCGGCGATCGTCTACGCCTATCAGCACGGCATCGTCGCGCCGCGCACCTGATCACACCCGCCGGGGTGCGGCCAGGCGCTCTTTCCGCAACTGTCTGACCTCGGGCAGGTCCAGTGGCGACAACGGGCCGACGACCTTCGTCAGCAGGTGATCGGCCAGTTCCGGATTGCGGGCCAGACAGCAGCCGTGCATGTACGTCGCGACCACCGATCCCTGCACGGCGCCGTCGAACCCGTCGCCGGCCCGGTTGCCCGCACCCTTGGTCACCCGTCCCAACGGACGCGCGTCTGCACCGAGAATCGTTCCGCCGCGGTGGTTCTCGAACCCGGTGAGCGTGTCTGTCAAACCGTCGATCAGCGGTGTGGCGGCGACCTCGCCGATGGTGCGTTCCGGCTGGGGCGAGGTGGTCACGTCCAGCACACCCACACCGTCGACACGCTCCCCGGCCGAGGTCTCATACCAGTGGCCGAGCACCTGGATGGCCGCACAGATGGCCAGCACCGGCGCGTTTCGCGAAACCGCTTGCTGCAGACCGGGATAGCGCGACAGGTGGCGCGTGGCCAGCCGCTGGGCATAGTCCTCGGCGCCGCCGAGGGCGTAGAGGTCCAGCTCGGCGGGCACTGGATCGTCGAGGGTGATCTCGACGATCTCGGCGTCGATTCCGCGCAGCCGCAGGCGTTGTCGCAGCACCAGCGCGTTGCCGCTGTCCCCGTAGGTGCCCATCACGTCGGGCAGCACCAGCCCGATCCGGACCGTCGACTCACGCATCGGGCAATCGCCTGTTCAGTTGCAGGAACGCGGTGTAGTTGGCCAGCACCTCGACGCGGCCGGGCGGGCACGACGCGATGGCCGCCATCGTGTCGTGGACGAGGGTGTGCTCGACCCCGGCGTACCCCAGCCGCACCGCCAGGTCGGTGCCGCGCTCCCCGGCAGCGACCACCGGAACGTTCTCGAAGTGCTCGAAGCGGACGTCCCACAACCAGGACAGGTCCTCACCGTCGGGGACCTGACCGTTGACCGCGATGACCACGCCCGCAGCGTCGCGGTCGAGCATCGACAGCGCCTCCTGCCAGCCGGCCGGGTTCTTGGCGAGCAGGATGCGCACCGTGTGGGGACCGATCCGCACGGTCCGGTAGCGGCCGGCGACCTCGTCGACGCCCGACACAGCGGCCACCGCCGCGGCCGGGTCGGCGCCCAACGTCACCGCGGCGGCCACCGCCTGCGCGGCGTTGCCGCGGTTGACCGCTCCGGGTAACCGCAGTGTCATCGGTAATTCGAGACCGTCGGGCCCGTACAGGTGAGTGTCGTCGAACCACCAGTCCGGGGCGGGCCGCTTGAAGTCACATCCGGTGGAATGCCAGTGCCGGCCCTCGCGGACGATCACCTCCCCGGAGCGGGGACAACTGACCGAATCACCGGCCCAGCCGCCACCGGCAGCCACCCACACGGTGTGCGGGCTGTCGTAGGCCGCCGAGGTCATCAGCACGTCGTCGCAGTTGGCCACCACGACCGCGGACGGATGACGGACCAGGCCTGCCCGCAAGGTGCGCTCGATGTGGTTGATCTCACCGACCCGGTCGAGTTGGTCGCGCGACAGGTTGAGCAGGACGAACGCCGACGGTGTCACCGCGTCGCTGACGTGCGGCACGTGCATCTCGTCGACCTCGAGCGCGGCCAGCTCCGCGTCCGGTGCCAGCGCCAGCGCGGCGACCAGCCCAGCGTCCATGTTGGCGCCCTCGGCGTTGGTGGCGACCGCACCCAGCGTGCCCAGCGCGGCGGCGGTCATCCGGGTGGTGGTGGATTTGCCGTTGGTGCCGGTGATGACCACCGTGCGACGCCCCTGGCCCAGTTGGCGCAAGATCGAGCGGTCCAGCGTCATCGCGACCAGCCCGCCGATCATCGCGCCCGCGCCGCGGCCGGTGACCCGGGAGGCCCAACGCGCCGCGGCACCTGCTGCGAGCGCGACCCGTCCGCGCGGTGTGACCATTCCCGGGAGTCTAGAGAAGGCGCCGACACGCGGCCTGATGGAGCACTGCTTGTCAGGGGCGCGTGCCATCCTCGGGGATGTGAGCTCACCTGTGGCGGCCCGCTGGGGCAGACCGGCAGACGAGCCCGGTTCCGGTTGGGCGGTGGTCGATGTCGAGACCAGCGGGTTCCGTCCGGGCCAGGCGCGGGTGGTCAGCATCGCCGCGCTCGCGCTCAGCGACGACGGCAACGTCGAGAACAGCCTCTACAGCCTGCTCGACCCGGGGGTGGATCCGGGTCCGACGCACGTTCATGGTCTGACCGCGGAGATGCTCGAGGGGCAGCCGACCTTCGGCGACATCGTCGGCGATCTCACCGAGTTGCTGCGCGGGCGCACCCTCGTCGCCCACAACGTGGGCTTCGACTACGCGTTCCTGGCTGCCGAAGCCGAACTGGTGCACGCCGAGTTACCGATCGACACGGTGATGTGCACGGTCGAGCTGGCGCGGCGCTGCGACCTGGGCCTGGACAACCTGCGGCTGGAGACGCTGGCCGCCCACTGGGGCGTCACGCAGATCCGGCCGCACGACGCGCTCGACGACGCGATGGTGCTCGCGCAGATCCTCAAACCCGTCCTGGTGCGCGCCCATGAGCGGCGCAAGTGGTTGCCGGTGCATCCGGTGACCCGGCGCCGGTGGCCCAACGGTCGCGTCACCCACGAGGACCTGCGCCCGCTGAAGGTGCTCGCGGCACGGATGCCGTGCCCGTACGCCAACCCGGGCCGATTCGTGGGCGGCCGGCCGCTGGTGCAGGGCATGCGGGTCGGTGTGGCCGCCGAGGTCGGCCACACCCACGAGGAACTCGTCGAGCGCATCGTGGCCGCCGGGTTGGCCTACACCGACGCCGTGGACGTGCACACGTCCCTGGTGATCTGTGATGATCCCGCGCCCGCGCAGGGACGCGGCTACCAGGCCGGCGAGCTCGGCGTCCCGTTGCTCGGCAGCGAGGAGTTCGTGTCCCTCGTCGGTTCGGCGATCGGTGGCACGGCCGTCGAGGAGTTCACCGAGCAGCCGCCCGCCGGCGACCAGTTCGCCCTGTTCTGAGGGCTCAGCGCTGCGCCGCGCGGTTGACCGCGGACACGACCGCCCGTAGCGATGCGGTGGTGATCGACGTCGCGATGCCGACACCCCAGACGGTCTTGCCGTCGATCTCGGTTTCCACGTAGGCGGCCGCCTGCGCTTCTTCGCCGGCCGACATCGCGTGCTCGGAGTAATCCAGCACGTTCACGGTGAACCCGACGGCTCCCAGAGCATCGACGAACGCGGCCAGCGGGCCGTTGCCGGCGCCGACGATCTCACGCTCGACGCCGTCGATCTTGACCACGGCGGTGATGGTGTCGGTTCCGCCGTCGACCTCGGCGGCGTCGACGCGCTGACGGATCCGCTCCAACGGACGTACCGGTGCCAGGTACTCCTCGTAGAACGCGTCCCACATCTCCTTGGGCGACACCTCGCCGCCCTCGCCGTCGGTGATCTTCTGAATCGCCTGCGAGAACTCGATCTGCAGGCGGCGCGGCAACGCCAGACCGTGATCGGCCTTCATGATGTAGGCCACGCCGCCCTTGCCGGACTGCGAGTTGACCCGGATGACCGCCTCGTAGGTACGGCCGACGTCCTTCGGGTCGATCGGCAGGTACGGAACCTGCCACAGGATGTCATCGACGTCTCTGTCCGCAGCATCAGCGTCGAACTTCATCGCGTCCAGGCCCTTGTTGATGGCGTCCTGGTGGCTGCCGGAGAACGCCGTGTACACCAGATCGCCACCGTAGGGGTGCCGCTCGGGGACGGGCAGCTGGTTGCAGTACTCGACGGTGCGGCGGATCTCGTCGATGTTGGAGAAGTCGATCTGCGGATCCACGCCGCGGGAGAACAGGTTCAGGCCCAGCGTCACCAGGCACACGTTGCCGGTGCGCTCACCGTTGCCGAACAGGCAGCCCTCGATGCGGTCCGCGCCGGCGGCATAGCCCAATTCCGCTGCGGCGACGGCTGTTCCGCGGTCGTTGTGCGGATGCAGGCTCAAGATGATGGAGTCCCGCGGGGTCAGGTGCCGGTGCATCCACTCGATCGAGTCGGCGTAGACGTTGGGGGTGGCCATCTCGACGGTGGCGGGCAGGTTCACGATCAACGGCCACTCGGGCGTGGGCTGCACCACCTCGGCCACGGCGTTGCACACGTCGACGGCGTACTCCAGCTCGGTGCCGGTATAGGACTCGGGCGAATACTCGAAGCGCCACAGGGTGTCCGGGTACTTCTTGGCCTCTTCGACGCACATGCGCGCGCCGTCGGTGGCGATCTTCTTCACGGCCTCGCGGTCGGCGCGGAACACCACGCGGCGCTGCAGGATCGACGTCGAGTTGTAGAAGTGCACGATCGCGCGCGGTGCGCCCTTGCAGGCCTCGAAGGTGCGCTCGATCAGTTCTGGGCGGCACTGCGTCAGCACCTGGATGGTGACGTCGTCGGGGATCGCGCCGTCCTCGATGATCTCGCGCACGAAGTCGTAGTCGGTCTGGCTGGCCGAGGGGAAGCCGACCTCGATCTCCTTGTAGCCCATCCGGACCAGCAGGTCGAACATGCGGCGCTTGCGCTGCGGGCTCATCGGGTCGATCAGGGCCTGGTTGCCGTCGCGCAGGTCGACCGCGGCCCACATCGGTGCGGTGTCGATGACCTTGTCGGGCCAGGTGCGGTCCGGCAGCCGGATGGCCTCGACTTCTTCGTCGAAGCTGCGGTACCGGTGCACCGGCATCGACGAGCCGCGCTGGGTGTTCCAGGAGGGCTGGCCGGGATTCGGTGCTCCGGCGGGTTGGGTGATGGTGCGTACCGAGCTGTAGGCGTCGGTGCTCGGATTGAAGTTCTCAGTCATGTCGGTGCTCCGGGGGTTAGAGAAGGACTTCAGACCGGCGCATCGCGAACACCCGCGACGGGAGGCCGGTCTGGATCAGACCCCGTCGCGGCGTCCGAGAAGGAGCACCCGCTGCACCCGAAACACTGTACTCGCGTGTCGGCGCGCATCAAAACCGCTCCGAACAGGTCACACCTGCGAGTCCGGGAACGCGATCACCGACAGGAAGCGGATCGGTACCTCGACGAGGTCGACCGGGCCGTGCGCGCCCTCGCCGTCGATCTGCAGGGAGTCGCCGGGATGCAGCCGGTACACCGACCGGCTGTGGCTGTAGTCCATGACGCCTTCGAGCATGTAGATGAACTCGGTTCCGGGATGCTGGAACAGCGGGTAGGTCTGGCTCTTGCCCGACAGCGTGACCTCCAGGCACTCGAGTCGTTTGTGCTCGCCGCGCAGAGACCCCAGCAACTGATATTCATGCCCCTCCCGGGTGCCCTCCCGAACGATGCGGGCCCCGGTTCCTGCCTTGGTGAACGCGGCCGGCCGCTCCACGTCGGCGCCGCGGAACAGGCTGGTCACCGGCACGTCGAAGCCCTTGGCCAGCAGCGCCAGCGTCGACAGGCTGCACGAGGTCTGGGCGTTCTCGATCTTGCTCATCATCGCCTTGGAGATGCCGACCCGCGCCGCGGTTTCGGCGACGGTCAGTCCCTGCTGCTGACGCAACAGCCGCACGTTGCGGCCGATGGCCGCCTCGATCTCGAGCTCCTCGACCGGTGCGGCGGGGTCGCGGTCGCGCGCGGTGCCGGAGGTGTTGCGCAGCAGGTCGTCAGGTTTCTCGCGAGGGGCCACGGTCTCTGTCTAACGCATCTGCCCGGCGCCGACGTACGGGTAGGGCGTGGTCAGGAGGTTCCCGTCGGCGAAGCGCGTCAGCGCGAAATCGGACGCGGGGATGCGCGGGTCCCGGCTGTACCCGTCGACGACCAGGTCGGCGACCAGCCGGCCGACCGCGGGAGCGATCTTGAAGCCGTGCCCACTGAACCCGGCCGCGACGATGAGGTTGTCCAGTGGGGCGGCCGAGATCACCGGGTTCCAGTCGGGGGTGACGTCGTAGCAGCCGGCGTAGCTGCTCGAGATCGCCGCGTCGGCGAAGCCGGGGAAGCGGGTGCCCACCTTGTCGACGGTGAGGTCGACGAAGTCGTCGGTGGACCGGTTGAGGTAGTCGTCCGGGTCCGCTTCGGTGAGGTCGCCGTAGGCGGGGAGGTCGCTGTTGCCGAACAGCACCTGCGTGCCCTCGGGACGTACGTACTGCAGGCTGACCAGATCGGAGAACACCGGGAGCCGACCGACGGCGGCTGCGTCGATCCCGGGGTCGATCAGCACGATCTGCTCGCGCATCACTCGGATCGGCACGTCGACGCCGTACGGCGCCAAGAAGGGTCGCGTCCATGCCCCGGTCGCGACCACGACGGCGCCCGCGTGGACCTCGGTCCCGTCGGCCAGCTGCACCCCGGTGACCCGGTCGCCGTCCACCAGCAGTCCGGCCACCGTGGTGCCCTGACGCACGGTGGCGCCCGCGGCGCGCGCGGACGCCGAGAATGCCTGCGCGGTCCGGTAGGCGTCGCCGAAGCCGCCGCGCGGCTCCCAGCCGAACGCCGCGAACGGCGTCAGATCGGCGTACGGCCACATCCGCGCCACCGCGGATTCGTCGATCTCCTCGGTGTCGACCCCGACCGCCCGTTGCGCGGCAAGGCTTTTGCGCAGCGCGTCGACGTTGGGCTCGCCGACGCCCACGACGTAGCCGGTCTGGCGGAAACCGATGTCGGTGCCGAAGTGCTCGTCGGCCTGCTCGAAGACCTCCAGCCCGACGGCGGCCATCGCGGCCAGGGTGCTGACCCCGTAGTGGCAGCGCACGATGCCGCTGGACTTGCCGGTCATCCCGGAGCCGACGGTGTGGCGTTCGGCGACGAACACGTCGGTGACACCGCGTTCGGCCAGCGCCCACGCCGCTGCGCATCCCTCGAGCCCCGCGCCGACGATGACGACGTCGGCGGTGGTCACGGTCGCATTCCGGGAATCCAGCCGGTACCCGCCAGCGGCACCCGCGCCATGGCGGCGGCCTCGATGCTGACGGCGACCAGGTCGTCGGGCTCCAGATGGCAGACGTGCGACTTGCCGCACGCCCGCGCGATGGTCTGCGCCTCCATGGTCAGCACGCGCAGGTAGTTGGCCAGGCGCCGTCCACCCTCGATCGGGTCGAACCGCGCCGCCAGCTCGGGGTCCTGGGTGCTGATGCCCGCGGGGTCACGGCCGTCCTGGTAGTCGTCGAAGAATCCGGCTGCGCTGCCGAGCTTTTCGTACTCTGCCGCGTAGCGTGGGTGGTTGTCGCCCAGTGCGATCAGCGCTGCGGTGCCGATGGAAACCGCGTCGGCGCCCAGGGCAAGGGCCTTGGCGACGTCAGCGCCGTTGCGGATCCCGCCGGAGACGATGAGCTGCACTCCCTTTTGTCCCGTCGCTCCGCTCGCCCCGGCCCGATGCACCCCGAGCTCCTGCAACGCCTGCACCGCCTGCGGGATCGCCGCCAGCGTCGGAACGCCGACGTGCTCGATGAACACCTCCTGCGTGGCGGCGGTACCGCCCTGCATGCCGTCGACCACCACCACGTCGGCGCCCGCGTGCACGGCAAGCTTCACGTCGTAGTAGGTGCGGGTTGCGCCGACCTTCACATAGATCGGCTTCTCCCAGTCGGTGATCTCGCGGAGCTCGTTGATCTTGATGGTCAGATCGTCGGGTCCGGTCCAGTCCGGGTGGCGGCAGGCGCTGCGCTGGTCGATTCCCTCGGGCAGGGTGCGCATCGCGGCCACTCGCTCGGAGATCTTCTGCCCCAGCAACATTCCACCCCCGCCGGGTTTGGCGCCCTGACCCAGCACGACCTCGATCGCGTCGGCCTTGCGCAGGTCGTCGGGGTTCATGCCGTAGCGCGAGGGCAGGTATTGATACACCAGGTACTTGCTCTGCCCGCGCTCCTCCGGTGTCATCCCGCCGTCCCCGGTGGTCGTCGACGTCCCGGCTGCACTGGCGCCGCGGCCCAGCGCCTCCTTGGCCGGCCCCGACAAGGCGCCGAAACTCATCCCGGCGATGGTCACCGGGATGTCCAGGTGCAGCGGATGTTTGGCATACCGGTCGCCGAGCACCACATCGGTCGCGCACCGTTCGCGATAGCCCTCCAGGGGATACCTCGACATCGACGCGCCCAGGAACAGCAGATCGTCGAAATGCGGCAGCGGGCGTTTGGCGCCCCAGCCGCGGATGTCGTAGATGCCGGTGTCGGCGGCACGCTGGATCGCCGCGATGGTGGTCCGGTCGAACGTCGCTGATTCGCGCAGTCCCAGGCGGGCACGGTCGTCGCTGGTGTAGGTCATCAGTAGGCACTCGCATTGTCGACGTGGAAGTGGTACAGCGAACGGGCCGATCCGTAGCGGGTGTAGGAGACGGTGTCGTCGTCCTCGAATCCAGCTGCCTTGAGCAACAATTCGAGTTCACGATGGTGCTCGTCGCGCATCGGTTTGGCGATGCAGTCCGCGCCGAGTGAGGCCACCCCGCCGCGCACGTACAGTCTGGCTTCGTAAATCGAGTCGCCGAGGGCCTCACCGGCGTCACCGCGGACCACCAGCCGGCCGGCCTGGGCCATGAACGCGCTCATGTGGCCGACGTCGCCGCCCACCACGATGTCGACGCCCTTCATCGAGATGCCGCAGCGCGCCGCGGCGTCGCCCTCGATCACCAGCAGTCCGCCGTGCGCGGTCGCGCCGGCCGACTGCGAGGCGTTGCCCTTGACCCACACCGATCCGCTCATCATGTTCTCGGCGACACCGGTACCGGCGTTGCCGTCGATGACGACCTCGGCGTGCTGGTTCATGCCGGCGGCGTAGTAGCCGACGTGCCCGTTGATGGTGACGCGTACCGCGGCGTCCAAGCCGACCGCGACGTTGTGGGCGCCGGCGGGATTCTCGATGACGAAGTCACCCTGCAGATCCGGTGCGTGCAGCGCGGCGTTGACCTCGCGTAGGGGAGTCTTGGACAGGTCGAAAACTAGCGCGTCCATGCGTACACCACCTCCGGTTCGGGCTCCCAGATGCGCGCGGTCTCGACGCCGGGCAGTCCGGCCAGCGCGCGGTACTCGCTGCCCATGGCGACCCAGTCGTCGGTCTCGGCGATGACCGCGGGTTTACAGGCGATGGCGTCGCGCACCACGGCGAACGAATCACGGTGGGACACCAGCAATGTGTAGAACCCATCGAAGGTCGCGCACAGTTGCTTGAGTGTGGTCTCGACGTCCCGCCCGTCTGCGAGCTGCGCGGCCACGAACCGCGCGCCGACCTCGGTGTCGTTGTCGCTGTCGAAAACCACTCCGGCCGCGCGTAGTTGGCGGCGGATGGTGGCGTGGTTGGCGAACGAGCCGTTGTGCACCATGCACTGGCCTTCCCCGACCGCGTAGGGGTGGCAGCCGGCGGGTGTCACCGCGGATTCGGTGGCCATGCGGGTATGCCCCACGCCCTGCCAGCCCTGCGCATTGACCAGACCCCAGCGATCGGTCAGCGCCCGCGGGTGGCCGACGCCTTTGAGGACCGCGAGATCGGCGCCGAAGCCGCCGATGAGAGCGTCCGGGTAGGACGAACGCACGGTCGCCAACAGTGTTGCGGAGTCCACGTCGGCGGACAGCAGGTAGCTGCCGGCGACGGTGACCGCGTCGACGCCGGTGCCCAGGGCCTCCGACAGCGCCGGGATTACCGACGCGGTCGCATCTGCCGGTTCGGCGAAGTCGACCACCGACACGCACCCGCGGCCCGGAGGCGACCAGGTCGGGTCACCGTAGACGGCGACACCTGCGGAGTCGCTGCCACGATCGCCCATCTCGCACAGCATCCCGGTGAGCAGTTCACCGAGGCGCGGATACAGGTCCGGGGTCCGCAGGTGTAAGCCGACGATCCCACACATGTATTGCTTCCCTCCGATTCGACCGCGTCAGAACGCGGTCAGGTAGTGGTCGATCTCCCACGGGCTGACACTGCTGTGATAGGAGAAGAACTCGTCGCGCTTGACCTTCGCGAAGTACCGGGCCACCCCGTCGCCGGCGGTGTCGAGTACACCGGTGATCAACGAGTCCGCCTCGAACGCCTCGATCGCATGCAGAAGGGTGGGTGGCAGGGTGCGGGTGCCGATTCCGCTGCCGACCGCACCGGGATCGGTGCTGCGCTTGATGCCGTCGAGGCCGGCGCCCAACGTCGCGGCGATCGCCAGATACGGGTTGGCGGCACCGTCACCGCCGCGCAGTTCGATGCGTTCGCTGTCGGGAACCCGGATGTAGTGGGTGCGGTCGTTGCCGCCATAGGTCGGCAGCCGCGGGGCCCACGACGCACCAGAGGCCGTCGACGTCGCCCCGGTGCGCTTGTAGGAGTTGACCGTCGGTGCGATGACGGCCTGCAGCGCGCACGCATGCTCGAGGATCCCGCCGATGAATCCGTATGCAGTGGCCGACAATCCGAGTCCGCGCTCGTCACCGACGTCGCACGGGAACACGGGGGTGCCGCCGCTGGTCAGCGACAGGTGCAGATGCAATCCGCTGCCGGTCTTGTCGGAGAACGGCTTCGGCATGAACGTGGCGACCATGCCGCGTTCGGCGGCGATCATCGACAGCAGGTAGCGCAGCGTGACCACCCGGTCGGCGGTGACCAGCGACTCGGCGAACTGGAAGTTCTGCTCGAACTGCCCGTTGCCGTCCTCGTGGTCGTTGGCGTAGTTGGACCAGCCGAGCTGATTCATCGCCGCCGAGACCGCGGTGAGATGGTCGTACATCCGGGTGACCCCGCGCGCGTCGTAGCACGGCTGGGCTGCGGTGTCGGCGGTGTCGGCCACGGCGACGCTGCCGTCGTCGTTGCGGCGCAACAAAAAATACTCGACCTCGGCGCCCACCCACGGTTCGTAACCGGCGTCCGAGCAGCGCGCGATCATCGACTTGAGGATGACCCGCGGTGCGTACGGCCACGGGGCACCGTTGACGTGGGGGTCGCAGTGCACGATCGCCAAACCGTCTTTGAGGAACGGCACCGGGGTGAACGAGTCCGGGTCGGGTACCGCGATCAGGTCGGGATCCTTGGGCTCCTGCCCCATGGCACCCACCGCGTAGCCCGCGAATCCGACTCCCTCGGTGGCCAACTGATGCACTGCTTCGACGGGAACCAGTTTGGCGCATGGCTTCCCGCGCAGGTCGACGAACAACGCCAGGATGAACTTCGTCTGTGACTCTTCGGCGAGAGCGGCGAGGTCACGCGGCATGGACAACCACCTTAGGTCTCGTGATGGGAATCAAAGTATCACTGTGTGAAACACGACGCATGTCGAAACGGCCGGTGCCGATCCCGACGGGACCGGCACCGGCCGCATCGGTTCGTCAGGCCGGCGCCATGTCGTACGACGATTCCCGGTGGAACTTCGCGTCGATGCCCTGCTCCTCCTCGTCCGGCGAAATGCGGATCCCGACAGTCTTTTTCAGGACGAAGGCGATCGCGAACGCGACCGCGAACGAATACACCATCACCGCCCCCGCCGCGACGGCCTGCCGCCACAACTGGTCGAGGCCGCCGCCGTAGAACAGGCCGTTGATGCCGTTGGGCATGCTCTCGCTGGCGAAGAACCCGACCAGCAGGGTGCCGACGAGCCCGCCGACCAGGTGGACACCGACCACGTCGAGCGTGTCGTCATAACCGAAGCGGGATTTCAGGCTCACGGCATACACGCAGACCGCACCGGCGATCGCGCCGACGAAGATCGCGCCGACCGGCGTCACCGCGCCGCACGCCGGCGTGATGGCCACCAGACCCGAGATCGCGCCCGATGCCGCGCCGACACCGGTGACGTGGCCGTCGCGGAACTTCTCGACCGTCAGCCACGCCAGCACCGCGGCGCAGGTGGCCGCGAACGTCGTGACCATCACGATGGCGGCCGAATTCCCCGCCGCCAGAGCCGATCCGCCGTTGAACGCATACCAGCCGGCCCACAGCAGGCCCGCGCCCAGCAGGGTCAGCGGTACGTTGTGCGGCTTGCGCAGCTGGCCGAACATCGCGGACTTGCCCAGCACGATGGCCACCGCCAACGCCGCCGCGCCCGAATTGATGTGCACCGCAGTGCCGCCCGCGAAGTCCGCGGCGCCCAACCGGTTGGCGATCCAGCCGCCGACCGAGTCCTCGGTGACCACGCCATCGAACGCGAACACCCAGTGCGCGACCGGGAAGTACACCAGCACCGCCCACAACCCGGCGAAGGCCATCCACGCGCCGAACTTCATCCGGTCGGCCACCGCGCCGGAGATCAGCGCCACGGTGATGGCGGCGAACAAGGCCTGGAAGACCGCGAATAGACTGATCGGCAGTCCGGCGACCGTCGTCATCGGTTCGAGCAGATCGGTCATGCCGAGGAACTCGGTGACGTCTCCGACGAAGCCGCCGTAGGAGGTGCCGAACACCATCGAGAACCCGAACAGCACCCACAGCACGCCGATCAGGGCGACGGCGCCGAAGGTCATCATCATCATGTTGGTGGAGCTCTTCACCGACACCATGCCGCCGTAGAACAGCGCGAGCCCGGGAATCATCAGCGTCAGCCCGATGACGCAACAGAGTATGAACGCCGTCGTCCCTGTATCCATAGAATCTCCTGCAGTGTGCGGCTCCACGGACGAGCCGTTCACTGACAGTTATCGACGTTTCTGTTACAGAGACCGTCGTGCGGTGTTGCGTTGCGGTAAATCGTCAGGTGCCGCCGACGGGCCAGTTCAGCACGACCTCGGACAGCGGCAGCCGCTCGCGCGGCCGACGGTCCCGCTCCGCGATCTCCGGCGCGACGGTGTCGTAGTCGCCGAGGCGGCCGACCGCCACGACGACCAGCGGACGCAGTCCACCGAGTGCGAGGTCGCGCCGCAGCGCGTCGGCGTCGAACCCCGCCATCGGATGGACGACCAGTCCACGTGCGACCGCCTCGATCGACAGGTTCGCTGTCGCGGCGCCGACGTCGACCGCACTGTAGAGGGCCGCGCGGTCGTCCTCGCCCTCGTCGGCGCACAGCACGATCAGCGCGCTCGCAGCCCGCGCGTAGCTGTTGCCGCGGCGCAACGTGGCGGCGATGGTGACGAACGTCTCGTCGTCGCGCGATCCGACCACGAAGCGCACCGGCTGCCGTCCGCCCCAGGTCGCGGCCCAGCGGGCGGCCTCCAACAATGCGATCAGATCGACCCGCTCGAGCTGCGCGACCTGGTCGAATGCGCGCGGACTCCACCGCTGCGCGATCGGCGGATGGATCCCGACCTCGGTGCTCGCCAGGCGGCCGGGCGGATGGTCAGCCACCTGGGGCACGCTACCGGCGAAATAAATGACGCGCGCCCAACCTCTATCCTCTATGGGGATTCCCCAGCTTGCGGAAGGGTCGTGCAGTGGCGCTCGTGGTACAGAAGTACGGCGGATCCTCGGTGTCAGACGCCGAGCGGATCCGCCGGGTCGCCGAGCGAATCGTCGAGACCAAGAAGGCGGGTCACGACGTCGTCGTGGTCGCCTCCGCGATGGGCGACACCACCGACGACCTGCTCGACCTGGCCAGACAGGTCTGTCCGTCGCCGCCGGCACGCGAACTGGACATGCTGCTGACCGCCGGGGAGCGGATCTCCAACGCCCTGCTGGCCATGGCCATCGAGTCGTTGGGCGCCAATGCGCGCTCCTTCACCGGCTCGCAGGCCGGCGTCATCACCACCGGCACCCACGGCAACGCCAAGATCATGGACGTCACGCCGGGCCGGTTGCGGTCCGCACTCGACGAAGGTCAGATCGTCCTGGTCGCCGGGTTCCAGGGCGTCAGCCAGGACACCAAGGACGTCACCACGCTGGGCCGGGGCGGTTCGGACACCACAGCCGTGGCCGTGGCAGCCGCCCTGGGCGCCGACGTGTGCGAGATCTACACCGACGTCGACGGCGTCTACACCGCCGACCCACGCATCGTGTCGAACGCACGCCGCCTGGAGACCATCTCGTTCGAGGAGATGCTCGAGATGGCCGCGGCCGGCACCAAGGTGCTCATGCTGCGCTGCGTGGAGTACGCCAAGCGCTTCAACCTGCCGATCCATGTCCGTTCGTCGTACTCGGACAAGCCCGGCACCCTCGTCAAAGGATCGATGGAGGACATCCCCATGGAAGACGCCATCCTCACCGGTGTGGCCCACGACCGCAGCGAGGCGAAGGTGACGGTCACCGGCGTCCCCGACGTCCCCGGCTACGCGGCCAAGGTGTTCCGCGCGCTCGCCGACGCCGACGTCAACATCGACATGGTGCTGCAGAACATCTCGAAGGTCGAGGACGGCAAGACCGACATCACCTTCACCTGCTCGCGCGAGAGCGCGCCCGGCGCGGTGGAGAAGCTCACCTCGCTGCAGAGCGAGATCGGGTTCACCCGGGTGCTCTACGACGACCTGATCGGCAAGGTCTCGCTGATCGGTGCGGGAATGCGCAGCCACCCCGGCGTCACCGCCACGTTCTGTGAGGCGCTGGCCAACGCCGGCATCAACATCGACCTGATCTCCACCTCCGAGATCCGGATCTCGGTGCTGATCAAGGACACCGAACTCGACCGGGCGGTGGCGGCGCTGCACGAGGCCTTCAACCTCGGCGGTGAGGAAGAGGCCGTGGTGTACGCGGGAACGGGGCGCTGACATGGGTCTGTCGATCGGGGTCATCGGTGCGACCGGCCAGGTCGGCCAGGTCATGCGGGCTCTGTTGGCGCAGCGCGACTTTCCCGCCGACGAGGTCCGGTTCTTCGCCTCGGCGCGTTCGGCCGGCAAGAAGCTCGAGTTCCGGGGACGCGAGATCGAGGTCGAGGACTCCGAGACCGCCGACCCGTCCGGACTCGACATCGCGCTGTTTTCCGCAGGGGCGACGATGTCGCGGGTGCAGGCACCCCGGTTCGCCGAGGCCGGCGCGGTGGTCGTCGACAACTCATCGGCCTGGCGCAAAGACCCCGATGTCCCGCTGGTGGTCTCGGAGGTGAACTTCGCGCGCGACGTCGCGCCCCGGGTCCGGTCGCTGCCCAAGGGCATCATCGCCAACCCGAACTGCACCACCATGGCCGCGATGCCGGTGCTCAAGCCGCTGCACGACGAGGCCGGGCTGACACGCATGATCGCCTCGACCTATCAGGCGGTCTCCGGCAGCGGGCTGGCCGGGGTGGACGAGCTGTTCGGGCAAGCCAGTTCCGTCGTCGCCGACAGCCGCGACCTCGTCTACGGCGGTGACGCGGTGAACTTCCCGACGCCGAACACCTACGTCGCGCCGATCGCGTTCAACGTGGTGCCGCTGGCCGGGTCGCTGGTCGACGACGGCTCCGGCGAGACCGACGAGGACCAGAAGCTGCGCAACGAGAGCCGCAAGATCCTCGGCATCCCCGAACTCGCGGTGTCCGGCACCTGCGTGCGTGTCCCGGTCTACACGGGACACTCGCTGTCGCTCAATGTCGAGTTCGCCGAACCGATCTCGGCGCAGCGAGCCACCGAGATCCTGAGTTCCGCGCCCGGTGTCCGGCTGGTGGACGTACCGACGCCGCTGGCCGCCGCAGGCATCGACGAGTCGCTGGTGGGGCGCATCCGCCAGGACCCGGGTGTCCCCGACGGTCGGGGGCTCGCGCTTTTCGTCTCGAGTGACAACCTGCGAAAAGGTGCGGCGCTCAACACCATTCAGATCGCTGAGCTGCTGGCCGCCAGCCTCTGACCCTTGCGCCGACACTGCATCCTGCGCGGGATCGTGGCGATTTTCTGCGCGTGGAATGCAATTTCGGCGAGCGGCGTGGCTCACGCGACTCCAGGCCTGCCGCCGCTGTTGCCGGGACAGGTGCTGCGGCTGGCACCCGCGGCGGGAACCGGGACCGCCACAGCCGATTACGGCATCGGCGCGACCGATCTGTGTGAGTTCATGGAGTTCCCCAGCGGGATCCTTCAGGTGTGCGGCGACAGCTTCGCCGGTCAGGGTGTGGGATACGGCGGTTGGTACTCACCGATCGCACTGCACGTGGTCGGCGAGTCCCTCGATGAGGGCGAGGTGCGCTACGACGGCGTCACCGGCGTCTACGAACCGCTGCTGGCCGACCCGGCGCCGCCGGCAATGTCACAGCTGCCCGCGGGCGTCATCGAGATCAACCGGGAGAACTACCTGTTGGTCACCACAACCCGCGAGCTGCGACCGCAAACCTCCCGGTTGGTGAAAGCCGTTGCCGGGCAGACGGGTTGGCCCACAGTGCCCGGATCGCTACGCGATGCCGCCTACGCCGGTGGCGCCCAGTCGCAGATCAGCGGCTACTACGACCCGATCCCGACCACCGAATCTCCGCGGGGCTGGGTGTACATCGTGGCCAACAACTTCGACCGCAGCGGGCCGGTGTCGCTGTACCGCGCCACTCCCGACGAATTCACCGACCGCGCCGCGTGGCAAGGCTGGACCGGCATCGAGTGGGGCGGGGACGCCGCGCCGCTGTGGCCCGATCGGATCGGCGAGATCAGCGTGCGCCAGATTGACGGTGCGACCGTGTTGTCGTACTTCAACGCCACCACCGGCAACATGGAGATGCGGGTGGCGGCGCACCCGACCCAGCTGGGTGCCGCACCCGTGACGACGGTCGTCGTTGCGGCGCCCTGGCCCGAGCAGGTCGAGCTGCTTCCGGCGCCGCAGGACAACCGGCTGGCCCAGCCCTACGGCGGCTACATCTCGCCGCGTTCGACCCTCGACGACGTCCGGGTGTTCGTCAGCCAGTGGAACACCACTCCGCGCGGTGGGGCTCCGTACCGCGTCATCCAGTACGCGGTGAACCCGTTCAAGCCGTGGGTTTCATAGCGGGCGACGCTTCGCCGCGCTGCGCATCAGTGCGATGGCTCCTGGCCGGGATAGGGCAGCAGCGCCATCTCGCGGGCATTCTTGATGGCCAAGGTGACCTGGCGTTGTTGTTGCACGGTCAGGCCGGTCACCGTCCGGGACCGGATCTTGCCGCGCTCGGAGATGAACTGCCGCAGGGTCGGGGTGTCCTTATAGTCGACGCGGTCGAGGCCCAGGCTGGACAGCAGGTTTCGGCGCTTCTTCGCGGGAGCGGCTTCGCGCCGCCTGCTCTTGGCCGATGTATTCCTCGCGTGCGCGGTCACCAGCTCGACTTCCGTACCCCGGGCAGCTGACCGCCATGTGCAAGCTCGCGGACGCGGACCCGCACCGGACTGGCGTCGCGTGGCTGACGATTGAGTTCCGACTGTGCCGCCAGCCTGTCCTGCGGTGTGGTGGCCGGCGACTTGATGATCGCCTTCAAGTAAGCTCGTCGTTCGGCATAGCGGGCGACGATGCCGCGGCGTCGTTCGTTCTGCACGATCTTGGACTTCTTGGCCATCAGCGCTCCTCTCGGAAGTCGACGTGTCGACGTACCACTGGGTCGTACTTGCGCAGCGTCAACCGGTCCGGATCGTTGCGGCGATTCTTACGGGTGACGTAGGTGTAGCCGGTACCCGCAGACGAGCGCAGCTTGACCAAGGGGCGAATCTCGTGGCGCGCCATCAGATTTTCTGCCCATCTCGGCGCATCCGTGCCACCACCGACTCGATCCCGTCGCGGTCGATGACCTTGATGCCTTTGGCGCTGACCCGCAGCCGGATCCGACGACCCTCCGCGGGCAGGTAGTACGTCTTGGTCTGGATGTTCGGATTCCAGCGGCGACGGGTGCGGCGGTGCGAATGCGACACCGAGTTGCCGAAGCTGGGTGAGCGGCCTGTGACTTGGCAGTGGGCAGACATGTCGTCTTCCTTAATGAAAATGATTTTCGACAAGGGGCGCTTCGAACTGTAGCGTGAACCCCGGGTTAATGACAATCGTTTTCATTAGTGGAGGATTGATGCGAATGCGCACTCCGGTGATCGTGGTGGCCGGTCAGGGTGACGTCGATGAGGTCGTCGGCGCTCTCCTTGACGACGGCACCGCTGTGGTGGAGCACTGGTTCGACGGGCACGTGGTGCACCGCAGAACGACTCTCATGCAGGGCCCGATGCCCGCGACTGCGGCGGAAGTGCTGGAGCTCACCAATTGCTGTCTGTCGTGCACAGTGCGCAACGGTCTGATTCAGCACCTGCGACGGTTGCACCGCAGGCCCGATGTCACCCGCATCGCCGTGCGGCTGATGCCGTGGATGGAACCGGAACCGGTGTGCTACTCGATAATGCACTCTGCCGCCGGGTGTGACGTGACGGTCTGCGCTGTCGTCACCCCGGTCGACAGCGCCACGTGGTTGACGCAGGCGCTGGGCGATGACGAACTCGACGACGGCCGCACCGTCGCTCAGGTGGTCGTGGCGCAGGTCGAGTTCTCCGATGTCGTCGTCCTGAACGGACCAGACCCTGAGACTCTGGCCGTGGCACGCAGACTCGCGCCGAGAGCGCGCGTCACCGTCGGCACGGATCGGCTGCACCTCGCGCTGGCGAATCTCGAGCCCGATGCGCGGCGCGGACGCGGCGACGATCCGTACGCTTCACTGCTGACGGGCCAGCCCCCGCTCGCGCCGGCCGGCCGGGTCCGGCTCGTCGAGTTCCAGGCTCGCCGACCGTTTCATCCGGCCAGGCTGCATGCCGCGGTCGACGCGCTCCTCGATGGCGTGGTTCGCAGCAGGGGGCGCTTGTGGTTGGCTACCCGCCCCGCGCAAATCATGTGGTTGGAATCGGCCGGCGGCGGCCTGCGCGTCACCCCGACGGGGAAGTGGCTCGCCGCCATGACCTCTCGAGAGATCGCCTACGTCGGGCCGGAGCGACGTGCCATGGCCGACCTGATCTGGGAGTGCCGGTACGGAGATCGGCACACGTCGTTGACGGTGTTGGTGTGTGGGGCCGACCCCGGCGAGATCATCGATGCGTTGAACGCCGCGCTGCTGACTGACGCCGAAATGCGCCGTCCACAGGACTGGTGCGGCTACGTCGATCCCTTCGACGGTCCCGTGGAGGGGCCGACCGACCAAGCGCGGCTGGCATGATCGGGAAGATGAGTATCGACGTCGCTTACACCGCAGAGTCCACCGCAACCGGAGGCGGCCGCGACGGCCACGTGAAGTCGGCCGACGGCAGGATCGACCTCGACACCCGTCCACCCAAGGAGATGGGCGGCAGTGGCGACGGGGTCAACCCCGAACTGCTGTTCTCCGCCGGCTACGCCGCCTGCTTCCTCGGCGCGCTGCGACTGGTGGCCAAGAACGAGAAGGTCACCCTCGACGAGGCCAGCGGAATCACCGCCAAGGTCGGCATCGGCAAGGGCGAGGACGGCGGGTTCGGCCTGACCGTCGAGCTGATCGGTTACCTGCCCGGCCTCGAACAGAGCGCCGCCGACGACCTCATGGAGAAGGCGCACGGCGTCTGCCCATACTCGAAGGCCACCCGCGGCAACATCGACGTCTCGCTGCGCGCGAAGGTCTGACGTGCGGGTCGCAGTCGCTGCTGCCGCGGCGTTCGGCGTCACCGCGGCGTTGCTGACGGCCACCCCGGCCGCAGCGGCCCCGTCGGCGCCCGGCGTCGTGAACTACGCCGTGCTGCCCAAGGGTTCGGTGGGCAACATCGTCGGTGCCCGGCTGGGTTTCGAGTCCACGTTCGGACGACCGTTCCAGGGGTTCTGGGTCGACAACCCGGTGTGCAACAACTGGGCGGACATCGGCCTGCCCGAGGTGTACAACGACCCCGATCTCGCCGCGTTCAACGGCGCGGTGGCCCAGACCTCGCCGACCGACACCACCCATCTGGTCAAGCAGGCGGTCGGGGTCTTCGCCACCGCCGAGGCCGCCGAGCGCGCGTACCGACGGGTCGTCGACCGCACCACGGGGTGCGCCGGCCAGACCACCGCGATGCATCTGGACAACTTCACCACCCAGGTGTGGACGTTCACCGGGGCTCCGGCCGGCGCAGCCGACGCCGACTGGGTGAAGAGCGAGGCAAACACCGACCGACGCTGCTTCGTCACCACCCGCAAACGCGAGAACGTGCTGTTACAGGCGAAGGTGTGCCAGTCCGGCAACGGTGGACCCGCGGTGAACGTGCTGGCCGGAGCGATGCAGAACACCCTCGGTCAGTGAACTGTCATCGGCAGGTCACGATTTAAAGTCTTCGACGTTGTCGGTCTGTTCACCCAAGATGGAAGCCGCGCATCGACGACCCCGGAAGGGGGTGGCTGCCCATGGCCCGCACCACCACCCGCGCAGGCATCGCATCCGACTGCTTGAACAGCGCTGACGCGGCGATCGCGCACATCGTCGACGGCTGCCTGACCGACGGCCCGGTGGGCCGGGTCGGGTTGGAGCTGGAAGCGCACTGCTACGACATCGCCGAACCGGCGCGCCGACCCGACTGGACCACCCTGACCGCGGTGATCGCCGGGTTGCCGAGCCTGCCCGGTGGCAGCATTGTCACCGTCGAACCGGGTGGCGCAGTCGAGCTGTCCGGCCCGCCGCTGGCCGACGCGGTCTCCGCCATCGCCGCGATGGCCGCCGACCGTGCCGTGCTGCGGGCCTGCTTCGCCGCAGCGGGGCTGGGCCTGGTCCTGCTCGGCGCCGACCCGCTACGTCCGGCTGGCCGGGTCAACCCGGGAGCGCGGTATCGGGCCATGGAGGCGTTCTTCCGTGCCAGCGGCACCGAGGCCGCGGGGGCGGCGATGATGACCGCGACGGCGTCACTTCAGATCAACCTCGAGGCCGGTCCGCGCGCCCAGTGGGCGCAACGGGTGCGCCTCACCCACGCGCTGGGTCCCACACTGGTCGCGATCGCGGCGAATTCCCCGGTGCTGCACGGCGAGGTCACCGGCTGGCAGTCGTCCCGGCAACGCGTGTGGAGCCGGCTGGACGCGGCCCGCTGCGGGCCGATCCTGGGTGCGGGCGACGACCCCGCCGACGATTGGGCGCACTACGCACTGCGGGCGCCGCTGATGCTGGTGCACACCCCGGAACCGGAGCCGCTGCGCGACTGGGTCTCTTTCGCCGACTGGGCCGACGGACGCGTGCTGCTGGCCGACCGCCGGCCCACCGTCGCCGACCTCGACTACCACCTGACGACGTTGTTCCCGCCGGTGCGGCCGCGCGGCTTCCTCGAGATCCGGTACCTCGACAGCGTGCCCGACGCCTTGTGGCCCGCGTTGGCGTTCACGGTCACCGCGCTGCTCGACGACCCCGTGGCGGCCCAGGTCGCCGCCGAGGCCACCGAACCGGTCGCGACGGCGTGGGACCTCGCCGCGCAGGCCGGCCTCGCCGACCCCGGCCTGCACCGTGCCGCGCGGCTGTGTGTGGACGCCGCCGCGCAGCGGGCGCCCGCCGCACTGCAGGAATCGATGGAATTGTTGACGCGTTCGGTGCATCAGGGGCGCTGCCCCGCCGACGACTTCACCGACCAGGCCGCCACCCACGGCGTCGCCGCGGCGGTCGGCCGACTCGCACGAGGGGAACTGTGACCACACGCGAGACACTCGCCGAGGAACTTGCCCGCGCCCGCGCCCGCACCCTGGGCCTGGTCGACTTCGACGACGCCGAGGTGCGTCGCCAGTACGACCCGCTGATGAGCCCGCTGGTATGGGACCTCGCGCACATCGGGCAGCAGGAGGAGTTCTGGTTGCTGCGCGGCGGCAATCCCGACCGCCCCGGCCTGCTGACCCCGCAGGTGGATTCCCTCTACGACGCGTTCGTGCATTCACGCGCCGCGCGCGTGGACCTGCCGCTGCTCCCACCTACCGAGGCGCGCAGCTACTGCGCGACCGTGCGCGGCAAGGTGCTCGACGCCCTCGACGCGCTGCCCGACGACCACCCCGACGTGTTCACCTTCGGCATGGTGGTCAGCCACGAGAACCAGCACGACGAGACGATGCTGCAGGCGCTGAACCTGCGCACCGGAGCGCCGCTGGTCGACCGCGGCCACCGACTGCCGGCCGGCCGACCGGATGTGGCCGGGACGTCGGTGCTGGTACCGGGCGGCCCGTTCGTCCTCGGCGTCGACGCTGTCGACGAGCCTTTCTCGCTGGACAACGAGCGCCCCGCCCACGTCGTGGACGTCCCTACGTTCCGCATCGGTCGCGTACCGGTCACCAACGGCGAATGGCGCCATTTCGTCGACGACGGCGGCTACCGGCAGCGTCGTTGGTGGTCGGCCGAGGGCTGGGCGCACCGCGAGGCCGCGGGGCTGACCGCACCGCTGTTCTGGAACCCGGACGGCTCCCGTACCCGCTTCGGGCACGTCGAGGACATCCCCGCCGACGAACCCGTCCAGCACGTCACCTTCTTCGAGGCCGAGGCGTATGCCGCCTGGGCCGGCGCCCGACTACCCACCGAACAGGAGTGGGAGAAAGCCTGCGCCTGGGACCCGGTGACCCGTTCGCGGCGCCGATTCCCCTGGGGCGCAGCGCAACCCGACGACACCCGCGCCAACCTCGGCGGCGGTGCGCGTCGGCCCGCCCCGGTGGGCGCCTATCCCGCCGGCGCGTCGGCCTACGGCGCCGAGCAGATGCTGGGTGACGTGTGGGAGTGGACCACCTCGAGGCTGCGACCTTGGCCCGGGTTCACCCCGATGGTGTACGAGCGGTACTCGCAGCCGTTCTTCCACGGCCGGGGCGACGGTGACTACCGGGTGCTGCGCGGCGGCTCGTGGGCCGTGGGCGCGGACATTCTGCGGCCGAGCTTCCGCAACTGGGATCACCCGATCCGGCGGCAGATCTTTTCCGGGGTGCGGCTGGCCTGGGACGAGGGCGATGTGTAGGCACCTGGGCTGGCTGGGCGAGCCGGTGTCGGTGGCGTCGCTGACGCTGGACCCGCCCTCGGGTCTGCTCGTGCAGTCCTATGCCCCGCGCCGCCAGAAGCACGGCCTGATGAACGCCGACGGCTGGGGCGTGGGGTTCTTCGACGGCGACGTACCTCGGCGGTGGCGCAGCGCCGCCCCGCTGTGGACCGATGCGTCATTCGCGTCGGTGGCCCCGGCACTGACCAGCGGGTGCGTGGTGGCCGCGGTGCGCTCGGCCAGCGTCGGGATGCCGATCGAACCGACCGCGTCGGCGCCGTTCACCGACGGGCACTGGCTGCTGTCGCACAACGGGCTGGTGGACCGGGCGGTGTTGCCGTTGTCTCGGCGCGCCGAGTCCACCAATGACAGCGCGCTGCTGGCCGCGCTGATCTTCGAGCGTGGCCTCGACGCGCTGGGCGAGACCGTCACCGCGGTGGCCGCCGAGGATCCGACTGCCCGGCTGAACATCCTGGCGGGCAACGGATCCCGCCTGGTTGCCACCACGTGGGGTGACACTCTGTCGGTGTTGCGTCGCGACGACGGCGTCGTGCTGGCCAGCGAGCCCTACGACGATGACCCGGCTTGGCAGGAGGTGCCCGACCGGCACCTCGTCGAGGTGGTCGACACGAGTGTGACGATGACACCGCTGAAAGGACTGTGATGCTGTCGCTGGAGAACCACCTCGCCGCCGACGCCGCTGCGACGGCGCTGCGCCGTGACGTGCGCGTCGGTCTGACCGCACAACCGAAGTCGTTGCCGCCCAAGTGGTTCTACGATGACGTCGGTAGCGAGCTGTTCGACCAGATCACCCGCCTGCCTGAGTACTACCCGACGCGGGCCGAAGCCCGGATCCTGCGTACCCACGCCGGTGACATCGCCGCCGCCTGCGCCGCCGACACCCTCGTCGAACTCGGCAGCGGTACCTCGGAGAAGACGCGGATGCTGCTCGACGCGCTCCGCGACGCAGGATCGCTGCGTCGCTTCGTCCCGTTCGACGTCGACGCCGGCATCCTGCGCTCCGCGGCGGAGGCCATCGGTCGGGAGTACCCGGGTATCGAGATCACCGCGGTGTGCGGTGATTTCGAGCAGCATCTCGCCGAGATCCCGGCGGGGGGCCGCCGGTTGATCGCGTTTCTGGGGTCGACCATCGGGAACCTGACGGCCGGTCCGCGTGCGGAGTTCCTCTCCGCGGTCGCCGACCTGATGGCGCCCGGTGACGCATTCCTGCTGGGCACCGACCTGGTCAAGGACACCGAGCGGTTGGTGCGGGCCTACGACGACAGCGCCGGGGTAACCGCCCGGTTCAACCGCAACGTGCTCGCGGTGATCAACCGCGCGCTCGGCGCGAACTTCGACCTCACGGCATTCGAGCACGTCGCCACGTGGAACGCCGCCGAGGAACGCATCGAGATGTGGCTCAGATCGACTGAGCCGCAACGCGTTCGCATCACCGACCTGGATCTCGACGTCGACTTCGCCGCCGGCGAAGAAATGTTGACCGAGGTGTCGTGCAAGTTCCGGCAGTCCGGGGTGGACGCCGAACTGGCCGCCGCAGGGCTGCGCCGCACCCACTGGTGGACCGACGACGCCGGCGACTTCGCGGTGTCGCTGTCGGTGAAATGACCCTCGCCGAACAATGGCGCGCGGCGCGCCCGCCGGTCGCCGGGGTGCACACCGACAGTGCGGCGTGCTCGCGACAGAGCCTGGCCGTCATCGACGCCGCCGCCCGGCATGCCCGCCACGAAGCCGAGGTCGGCGGCTATGTCGCCGCCGAAGCGGCGGCGCCGGCCCTGGACGCCGGCCGCGCCGCTGTGCGGGCCCTGACGACGATGACCGACGCCGAGGTGTTCTTCACCACCGGCTCGAGCCATGCCCTCGACGTCCTGTTGAGCTCGTGGCGCGGTGAGCGCCGACTGGCCTGTCTGCCGGGAGAATTCGGCCCGAACCTGGCGATCATGGCCCGGCACGGTTTCGAGATCGACCCATTACCCGTCGACGACGACGGCCGGCTGGATCCCGACGGCGCCGCACGCGCACTGGCGGTGAATCCGCCGGCGCTGGTGCACTTCACCATGCTCGGCAGCCATCGCGGCACGGTGCAACCGGTCCGCGCGATCGCGGTGACGTGTCGGGACCTCGGTATCCCGTTGGTCGTCGACGCGGCACAGGGTTTCGGTCATCTGGACTGCACCGGTATCGGCGCCGACGCGATCTACACGTCCTCCCGCAAGTGGACCGCCGGTCCGCGGGGTGTGGGATTGCTGATCACCCGCCCCGGCCTTCTGCCGGAGGCAGATCGACTGCGTCTGCGGCACGCCGAAGCGAACGTCGGGCTGCACGTGGGGCTCTGCGTGGCCCTGGGTGAGCTGATGGCATGCGGTCCGGAGACGGTCCAGGCCAGGCTGCGCGAGGTCGGCACGATGACCCGCGCCACGCTCGCGGCGGCGCCCGGCTGGCAGGTCATCGAGGACGTCGACGAGCCCAGCGCCATCACCACCCTGTACCCGTGCGACGGGGTCGACCCGATGACGGTGCGCGCCCGCCTGATTGCCGAGCATTCGATCGTGACGACCTACCTGGGTGTCGAGCGCGCACCCCGCGAGATGACCCGCCCCGCGTTGCGGATCTCCCCGCACGTCGACATCACCGACTCCGACCTGGAAGCGGTGGCCGCGGCACTGGGGTCCCTCACACACTGACCGTCGCGGGGGTCAGCCGCACCGGCATCTCCTTGACCCCCGGCACCATCGTCGCCTGCATCCGGGTGACCCCGCCGTCGAGCTCGATGTGGTCGAACCGGGCCAGCAGCTCCTCGAACAGCACCTGGGCCTCCAGCCGCGCCAGCTGCGCTCCCAGGCAGGAGTGCTCACCACAACCGAATGCCAAGTGCGGGTTCGGATTGCGAGTGAGGTCCAGGGTCTCGGCGGTGGCGCCGAAGATCTCGGGATCGCGGTTGGCCGACCCGTAGAGCATCGTGACGAACTGCCCCGCCTCGATGAGCCGGCCGCGGATCTCGACGTCTTCGGTCGCGCAGCGCGACATGTTGGCCACCGGGGAGGTGAAGCGCAGGAGTTCCTCGACCGCCAGCGGCATCAGCTCGGGATACTCCCGCAGCAGCCGTAACTGCTCGGGGTGCTCGATCAACGCGAGTGTGCCCAGGGCGATCAGGTTGCGGGTGGTCTCGTTGCCGGCGACCAGCAGCAGGAAACAGAACTGCAGCAGATCGGCGTCGCTGAGCCGGATCCCGTCGACCTCGGCGGCGACCAGCACGGAGAGCAGATCGTCGGCGTCGGTGACCTCGCCGCTGCGGCGGGGTGCGATGAGTTCCTCGAAGTACGCGTAGAGCTCGCCCATTGCCACATAGGTGTCCATCTCCACCTCGGGGTCGTCCATGCCGACCATGGCATCCGACCACCGACGGAACCGCTCCCAGTCGCTGTCCGGGGCACCGATCAGTTCGGCGATCATGCGCGTCGGCAGCGGGGCGGCGATCTTCTCGGCGAACTCGACGCGCCCGGACGGGTCGATGGCGTCGAGCGCTGCACGGGCGAAGGCGCGCAGCTTGGGTTCGAGCAGCGCGACCTGACGGCGGGTGAAACCCGAGTTGATCAGCTTGCGCAGCTGCCGGTGCCGTGGCGGGTCGGTGAAGATCAGGTTGCCGTCCAATGCCGGCGCCTCGATGGCCGGGTCGGGCACCGTGATGCCACGCGCCGACGAGAACAACCCCGGGTGCGTCGAGACGTACCGGATGTCTTCGTATTTCAGCAGCGCCCAGAACTCGTGATCGGCGTTCCAGCACACCGGATCGGTCTCGCGCAGCTCGCGGTAGGCCGGGTACGGGTCGCCGGCGTAGAACGCGGGCGAGTGCAGGGGGTGGGCCATCGGTTCACTCCTTTGTGTGCAGCAGGCCGGTCAGGATCACCTGCAGCCCACGCCGGAACAGCGCTTCGGCGTCAGCTGCGGACGTCAGTCCCGCCGGGCCGAGATGGTGGTGCAGCTGCACCGAGCCGAGCAGGTGGATGTAGAACACGACGTGGGCGTCGTCGACTCTTTGTGCGGGCCAGCCGGATTCGGCGAGGATCGCCTTGGCGGTGCGATCCATGAGGTGTGCCGTCCCGGTCAGCGGGCGTTGCTGGAGCAGGGCGGCGATGCCCGGCATGTCGATCATGGCGCGCCAGGCGTTGGTGTGAAGCGCGACGATGCGCTGCGTCCAGTCGCCCTCGGTGGGGACCTCGATGCTCTCGACGACCGATTCGGCGAGGAGATCCAGCAGGGCCGCCTTGTCCTTGACGTGGTAGTAGACCGATGACGGGGAGGTACCGGCCGCGGTGGCCAGGGCCCGCATCGTGACGTTCTCGACGCCGACCGAGCGGGCCAGGTTCAGCAGGTGGTTGACCAGGTGGGTGCGGTCGAGCGCCCCGTAGGGCAACACCGACGTCGCACGCCGTGGTCGGGCCACAGCAGTCCTTTCGACCAGCGTTCGGATTCGAACGATGTTCAAATTGAAGCATCGCCGAACGCCGCCGGTCAAGGATGGCGGCGCGGAAGTGTTACGGCGCCTTGTGTGCCGACAACAGGAATGCCTGCATGCGCAGGCGGCCGTGCTCGTCGAGCAGGTCCAGCGGCGGCGGCGGTCCCGCCGTCTTCGGGACGTTGGAGTGGATCAGTGCCGGCCGGATGTCGTCGATCTCCCAGTACGGTGAAACCGCTTCGCGGAGTTCGATTTCGGAGACCTCGTTGGGTCCGGGCGACATCTCCTCCGGAAACGCGCCTTTGGCGAACGCGAGCACGAAGTACCCGGCACCGGGTGCTGCGGCCCGGTGGACGGACTGCAGATAGGCGTCGCGGGCCTCCACCGGCAGTGAGTGGAACAGTGTGCTGTCGACGATGGTGGAGAACCGGCCGTCGAAGCCCGTCAGGGCGGTGATGTCGGCGGCCACGAATGTCGCCCGCTCGGACAGACCGCGTTCGGCGGCGGCGGCGGTGGCCGCAGCGACCGCGGTGGGACTGATGTCGATTCCGGTGACCGTGTAACCGTCGGCGGCCAGCGCCAGCGACAGCGCGGCATGCCCGCAACCGGCGTCGAGGACCTCGCTACGGAACGCACCGGCGCGCCACAGGGCCGCGAGTTCCGGCTGAGGCTCCCCGATGTTCCACGGCGGTTCGCCGTCGAAGTCGCCTTCGCCCCGGTATGCGCTGTCCCAGTCCATCACTTCGGCCATGGCGCCAACCTACCCGCGAGCACCCGGCACCTCCCAGGTGTGCACCGGTTCGTTGCTGTGCATGTGTTCGCAGTACAGGCGCAGCATCTCGGCCAGCGCGTCGGGCCGGCTCGCGCCCCTGCTCTGCAGCGCGCCGACCGTCGCGGCCTGCCACGCAGCGCCGTTGCGGCCGGTCTTGGCGCGGCCTTCGATCACACCCAGGTAGCGGTCGCGCACCTCGGCGGACACCTCCCAGCGCCGCAGCCCCTCGTCGGCCATCGGCAACAGCCGGCGCAGCACCAACTCGTCGGGGGTGATCTCGCCCAGCCCCGGCCAGTACATCCGGCAGTCCATCCCGAATTGAGCGGCCTGCAGGAAGTTGTGTTCGGCGGCAGCGAAACTCATCTGCGTCCACACCGGCCGGTCCTCCTCGGACAGCGTGCGCAGCATGCCGTAGTAGAAGGCCGAGTTGGCCATCATGTCCACCACCGTGGGACCTGCCGGCAGCACCCGGTTCTCCACGCGAAGGTGTGGTCGGCCATCGACGATGTCGTACACCGGTCGGTTCCACCGGTAGATGGTCCCGTTGTGCAGACGTAGCTCCGAGAGCCGAGGTGTGCGCCCGGCCGCCAACTCGGCCACCGGATCCTCGTCGGA
The DNA here is from genome assembly GCF_041287115.1 of Mycobacterium sp. pV006. Lineage (NCBI taxonomy): Bacteria > Bacillati > Actinomycetota > Actinomycetes > Mycobacteriales > Mycobacteriaceae > Mycobacterium > Mycobacterium sp. pV006. Next base: position 131,497 of record NZ_JBGGKT010000010.1, read on the forward strand.
CAACTCGGGCAGCAGCGACGGGAAGTAGCGCACGTTCTCCTCGAACAGATCGAAGATCGAGGTGATCCACCGCTCGCCGAACCACACCCGCGGCCGCACACCCTGGGTCTTGAGCTCCTCGGGGCGCGTGTCGGTGGCCTGGGCGAACAACTCGATCCGTGTCTCGGCCCACAGGTGATGGCCGAAGAAGAACGGCGAGTTCGCCCCCAGCGCCAGCTGCGGACCGGCCAGCACCTGCGCGGCGTTCCAGTTGTTGGCGAAGTCGGCAGGCGAGACCTGTAGATGCAATTGCATGCTGGTGCAGGCCGATTCGGGTGCGATCGTCGCCGCCTGCAGGCTCAGGCGTTCCGGACCGGCGATGTCGATCATGATGTCCTCGCCGCGCGCGGTGAAAATCGAATCGTTGAGCGCCTGATACCGGATCGATTCGCTCATCCAGTGGCCCGACAGATGCTGCGGCATCAACGTCGGCAGGATCCCGACCATGACGATGTGCGCGTCGCTGAGATTGGCCTTGGCCTCGGCGGCGTTCAGGCTGGCGCGCACCTCGTCCTCGAGGTCGAGCGCCGAGCGGCCCGGCAGCCGTCGCGGCGGCACGTTGAACTCGATGTTGTAGGCGCCCAGCTCGGTCTGGTAGGCGGGGTCGGCGATCGATGCGAGCACCTCGGCGTTGCTCATCGCGGGCTGGTACCGGGAATCGACGAGGTTGCATTCGATCTCCATGCCCGTCAGCGGCTTCTCGAAGTCGAAGCTGGACTGGGCGAGCATCGTCTCGAACACATCCAGACACAGCTGCACCTTGCGGCGGTACTCCCGCCGGTGCTCGCGGCTGAATTCGGTCCGCTTGAGTTCCTCGCCCATGCCGCCGATGCAACAGCGTCGATGACGCACGCGCAAGTATCGGCGTGTTTGCGGCGTCCCGGCCCGGGTAGTGCGTCGGTTCGGCCCGCCTGAGACAGAGGAGTTCGACATGACCGATGTCGCCAACCAACCGCCCGACCCCGGTGACAGCCGCGACGTGCTGACCGACCGTCAGGGTCATCCGATCTTCGACAACCAGAACCAGCGCACCGTCGGCCCCCGCGGTCCGGCGACGATGGAGAACTATCACTTCCTCGAGAAGATGAGCCACTTCGACCGCGAACGCATCCCCGAACGCGTCGTGCACGCGCGCGGCGCCGTCGCGTTCGGCTACTTCGAGGCCACCGGCACGTGGGGTGACGAGCCGATCGAGCGCTACACCCGCGCAAAGCTGTTCAACACCCCCGGCAAGCGCACCGACCTGGCCATCCGATTCTCCACCGTGATCGGCGGCCGGGATTCCTCGGAGGTCGCGCGTGACCCGCGCGGGTTCGCGGTCAAGTTCTACACCGAGGACGGCAACTGGGATCTGGTCGGCAACAACCTGGCCGTCTTCTTCATCCGTGACGCGATCAAGTTCCCCGATGTCATCCACTCGCTCAAACCGGATCCCGTCACCCACCACCAGGAACCGGCCCGCATCTTCGACTTCATGTCCCAGACACCCGAGTCCATGCACATGATCGTCAACCTGTTCTCCCCGCGCGGCATCCCGGCCAACTACCGCACCATGCAGGGCTTCGGCGTGAACACCTACCGGTGGGTCAACGCCGAGGGCGAGACCTTTCTGGTGAAGTACCACTGGATGCCCAAGGCCGGGGTCAAGAGTCTGACCGAGGCCGATGCCGCCGCGATCCAGGCCAGGGAACTGGGCAGCGCCACCAAGGACCTGTACGAGTCCATCGAGCGCGGCGACTACCCGGAGTGGGAACTGCTGGTGCAGGTGATGAGCGACGACGAGCACCCTGAACTGAACTGGGATCCGCTCGACGACACCAAGGTGTGGCCGGAAAACGAGTTCCCGCCGAAGCTGGTCGGGCGAATGGTGTTGAACCGCACCGTCGACAACTTCTTCAACGACAACGAGCAGATGGCGCTGGGCACCGGCGTGCTCGTCGACGGGCTGGACTTCTCCGAGGACAAGATGTTGATCGGCCGCACGTTCTCCTACTCCGACACCCAGCGCTACCGGGTCGGTCCGAACTACCTCCAGCTCCCGGTCAACCAGCCGAAGAACGCCAGGGTGTCGACCAATCAGCAGGGCGGGCAGATGCAGTACGGCATCGACAACGTCGGCACCAACCCGCACGTCAACTACGAGCCGTCGATCACCGGCGGGTTGCGCGAAGCGCAGGCGCCGACCGCCGACGAGTACGGACCGGAGTACCGCGGACGCATCACCCGCACGCGGATCCCGCGCACCAACGACTACGAGCAGGCCGGTCAGCGGTACCAGCTGATGGACCAGTGGGAGAAGGACGACCTGGTCGACAACTTCGTCACCAACATCGGTGAAGCCACCCGCGAGGTGCAGGAACGGATGGTGTGGCACTTCCTGATGTGCGACGACGAACTCGGGCTGCGCGTCGGGGAGGGGCTGGGCATCACCGTCGACGACGTGCGAGACCTGGAACCGCTGAAGTCCCAGACCCTGTCCGACGAGGAGGAGCAGCGGCGGCAGAACCTCGGCAAGAACGGCCCCCGCGACGTCGAGGGGCTCAAGATGACGCACTGCGTCCCCAACGAACGGGTGATGCTGGCGGGGTCCTGACCGATCAGGACCGGCGGGCCACCATGATCTGCGGACTCAGACACCCGCCGCGCAACCGGACCTCGATGTCGGGGTGGGCGTGGCGGGCCAACGCCCGCAGCGCCGACGGGCTGTAGGCGCGCAGTGAACTGATCACGCCGTCGTGCACGAACGGCACCAGCGGTGCCCACGGCAGCATCGTGGCCAACCGCAGCAGATGCAGCGGTGCGGGCGGGCGCGGCAGGTCGATCACCAGCAGCGCATCGGCGACGCGGGTGCCCTCGGCGATCACCCGCGCCGCCGCCTCCGGCTCGAGGTGGTGCAACGACAGCGCGAACACCGCGAGGTCGAAGTGACCGTCCGGTGCGTCGATCGCGGTCGCGTCGCACTGCCGTACCTCGACGCGGCGGTGCGTGCCGAGCTCACCGGCGGCGATCGCCGCCACCGACGCGGCGTCGACATCGGTGACCGTCAGCCGGGCGGTGGGATGCCAGTCCAGCAGCAGTCGGGACAGCGCGCCGTGCCCCGCCCCGAGCTCGAGGATCCTCGGGTCGGCGACGTCGGCGACCTCGTCCAGCGCGATCTTGGCGAACCGGGCGTGCTGCCCGAAGAGCTCGCCGGTCCGGTCCAGCGCCCTGATGACGCTGCGCTTCTTGGCCGGATCGACGTCGTCGCGGTCGAGGTATTCGCGCCGGTCGGTCTGCAGCAGCCGGTCCAGACAGGACGCGTCCGGGCCACCGCGCGCCATGGTGCCGATATCAGCTGTGCGGGTGCCCATTGGTCCATGATGGACGAATGGCCGACTTCGTCGCTGCAATCGACCAGGGCACCACCAGCTCGCGGTGCATGATCTTCGACCACGACGGCACCGAAGTAGGCCGCCACCAGCTCGAACACGAGCAGATCCTGCCGAAGGCCGGCTGGGTCGAGCACAACCCCGTCGAGATCTGGGAGCGCACCAGCGCGGTGCTGGCGTCGGCGCTGAACAGCACCAACCTGTCCGCCGGCGACCTCGCCGCGCTGGGCATCACCAACCAGCGGGAGACGTCGCTGGTGTGGAACCGCCGCACCGGGCGCCCGTACTACAACGCGATCGTCTGGCAGGACACCCGCACCGACCGGATCGCGTCGGCACTGGACCGCGACGGCCGGGGCGACGTGATCCGTCAGAAGGCCGGTCTCCCGCCGGCCACCTATTTCGCCGGCGGAAAGCTGCAGTGGCTGCTCGAGAACGTCGACGGGCTGCGCGCCGACGCCGAGAACGGCGACGCGATCTTCGGCACGACCGACACCTGGGTGCTGTGGAATCTGACCGGCGGGCACCGCGGCGGGGTGCACAGCACCGACGTCACCAACGCCAGCCGCACGATGTTGATGAATCTCGAGACCCTGGATTGGGACGACGAACTGCTCGGGTTCTTCGACATCCCACGTCAGATGCTGCCCGAGATCCGGCCGTCGTCGTGCGCCGAGCCGTACGGGACGACAGTCGAGACCGGTCCCGCCGACGGCGAGATCCCGATCACCGGGATCCTCGGCGACCAACAGGCCGCGATGGTCGGGCAGGTGTGCCTGTCGCCCGGCGAGGCCAAGAACACCTACGGCACAGGCAATTTCCTGCTGATCAATACCGGCGAGGAGATCGTGCGTTCGGACAACGGGTTGCTGACCACCGTCTGCTACCAGTTCTCGGATGCGAAACCCATTTATGCACTGGAGGGTTCGATCGCGGTGACGGGATCGGCGGTGCAGTGGCTGCGTGACCAGCTCGGCATCATCAGCGGTGCGTCCCAGAGCGAGGCGCTGGCCCGCCAGGTCGAGGACAACGGCGGGGTGTATTTCGTGCCGGCGTTCTCGGGATTGTTTGCGCCGTACTGGCGTTCGGATGCGCGCGGCGCGATCGTCGGCCTGTCGCGGTACAACACCAACGCCCATCTCGCCCGCGCCACCCTGGAGGCGATCTGCTACCAGAGCAGGGACGTGGCCGACGCGATGGCCGCCGATTCGGGAGTGACGCTGGAGGTGCTCAAGGTCGACGGCGGCATCACCGCCAACGACCTGTGCATGCAGATCCAGGCCGATGTGCTCGGTGTAGATGTGGTCAAACCCGTTGTCGCCGAGACCACTGCGCTCGGCGCCGCCTATGCCGCCGGTCTCGGGGTCGGGTTCTGGGACGGTCCCGACGACCTGCGCGCCAACTGGCACGAGGACAAGCGCTGGACGCCACAGTGGTCCGAGGAGCAGCGCGAAGCCGGCTATGCGGGCTGGCGCAAGGCCGTCGAACGCACCCTGGACTGGGTCGACGTCGACTGACTCACTGGCCCGCCGCCACCAACTCGCGCAAGACGAGGTCGGGATTCTCCCGCTGCACCGTCTCCAGGCGCCACTTCGTGGCGAACACCGCCAGCAGCGCACCGTCGCTGCGGGTGAACACCTCCACCGACGGCAACCGGGACAGCAATTCGACGTCGTCGGGCTCACACAGACGGGCCACGGTGTAGGGCAACGGTTCCAACGAAATCGGGGAACTGAACTCGCCGGCCATCCGGTGGGCGGCCACCTCGAACTGCATCGGACCGACCGCCGCCAACACCGGCGCCTGGTCACCGCGCCGGTCGGACCGCAACACCTGCACGACACCTTCCTGGTCGAGCTGCTCGATGCCCTTGCGGAACTGCTTGTGCTTGCTCGGGTCGGTGCCGCGCGCGACCGAGAAATGCTCCGGCGAGAAGCTCGGGATCGGCGGATACTGCACGGGCACTTCCTGATACAGCGTGTCGCCGGGCCGCAGGGCCGCGGCGTTGGCCAGACCGATCACATCACCCGGCCACGCCGTGTCCAACGTCGAGCGCTGCTGACCGAACACCGACTGCGCGTACTTGGTCACGAACGGTTTTCCGGTGGCAGCATGGGTCAGCACGTCACCGCGCTCGAACGTGCCTGAACACACCCGCGCGTAGGCGATGCGGTCGCGGTGCGCGGAATCCATGCCGGCCTGCACCTTGAACACGAACGCCGAGAACGGCGCGTCGGGGTCGCGGCGGTTGCCGTCCACGTCGACCTGACCGCTGGGTGAGGGCGCCAGCTGGGTGAGGACGTCGAGGAGCTGGTTCACACCGAAGTTGAGGATGGCGGAGGTGAACAGCACCGGGGTCGACGTGCACCGCAGGAACGACTCCCGGTCGAAGTCGGCGTCGTCGGCGGACAGCAGTTCGGATTCCTCGACCGCGGTGTCCCAGTCGTCTCCGGCGATCTCGCGGGCTCGGGACGCGTCGATGTGCTCTTCGGGCGCGGCGGTGGCGCCGCCGGCCGTGCGGGTGTACTTGATGTACTTGCCGGTCCGCCGGTCGAGGACGCCCTTGAAATCGCCGGCGATGCCGACCGGCCAGGTCAGCGGCGTGGTCTGCAGCTGGATGCGCTCGTGGATCTCGTCCATCAACTCCAACGCGTGCCGGCCCGGGCGGTCCCATTTGTTGACCACCGTGATGATCGGGATGCCGCGGTGGCGGCAGACCTGAAACAGCTTCAGCGTCTGCGGTTCCAGGCCTTTGGCCGCGTCGATGAGCATCACCGCGCAGTCGACGGCGGTGAGCACCCGGTAGGTGTCCTCGGAGAAGTCGGCGTGGCCCGGGGTGTCGAGCAGGTTGATGATGCAGGTTTCACCGGATGCCGTGGTGTACGGGAACTGCAGTGCCGTGGACGTGATCGAGATGCCGCGCGCCTTCTCCATCTCCATCCAGTCCGACACCGTGGCGCGACGGTTGCCCTTGCCGTGCACGGCGCCGGCCTCGGTGATCGCCCTGGCGTGCAGGACCAGCGCCTCGGTCAGGGTGGACTTGCCGGCGTCGGGATGGCTGATGACCGCGAAGGTGCGGCGGCGGCGCGCCTCGGCGGCAACTTTGTCGGAGCGGGGTCCGGCCGCGGTGGCCGACCCGGGGGAAGTCGTCATTATGGTGGCGATTTTATTGGCCGCCGGGGTGGAAGCGTTAATCGCGCGCGGGATGATCGAGCGCGCACTGGGTCTCCTGGTCCAGGACGATGTCGCGCACCGCGGTGTTCTCCTCCAGATGCGCCACCGACGACGTCCCCGGGATCAGCAGCACGTTGGGCGCCACCGACAACGTCCACGCCAGCGCGATCTGCGCCGGTGTGCGGCCCAGCTTCTGGGCTGCGCGGACCACCGCCGGATGGTTGAGCACCGGGTTGTCCGGCAGGAAGCCCGAGCCCAGCGGGAAGAACGGGACGAACGCGATACCCCGCTCGACGCACAGGTCCAGCACCGGCTGCGAGGTCCGGTCGAGCAGATTGTAGGCGTTCTGCACACACACGATCTCGGTGCGCTCCAACGCGATTCGCAGATGCTCGACGGTGACGTTGCTCAGCCCGATACCGGCGATCAGGCCCTCGTCGCGCGCGGTGATCATCGTCGTCAGCTGCCGATCGAACAGCGCGCGGTCGACCTCGGGCTCGAACAGGCGCAGGTTCACTGCGGCCAGCCGGTCGGTGCCGAGGGTGCGCAGGTTGTCCTCGAGCTGCCTGCGCAGGTCGTCGGGCTCCTGGGCCGGCAGCCAGTTGGCCTGCTCGTCGCGTCTGCCGCCGACCTTGCTGACGATCGCCAGGCCCTCGGGGTAGGGGTGCAGGGCTTCGCGGATCAGTTCGTTGGCGACGTCGGGTCCGTAGATCTGCGCGGTGTCGATGTGGTCGATGCCCAGTTCGACGGCGCGGTGCAGCACGGCGATGGCCTGGTCACGGTCGCGCGGCGGGCCGAAGACACCGGGGCCCGGCAGCTGCATGGCGCCGAAGCCGAGCCGCCCGACGGTGTAGGGCCCGAGCGGAAAGCGATCCATGACCTTTGTCTACACGCGTCAGTAGGCTGAGGCCACACAGCCCAGCGTCGGGAGATGTCCATGAGCGAAACCACCAGCAGCGCGGCGTCGATCTTCGAGGTGGGCAACTACGCGCCCGTCCCCGACGAGCTCACCGAATACGATCTGCCCGTCGAGGGCGCCATCCCGCCTGAGCTGTCGGGCTGGTACCTGCGCAACGGGCCCAACCCGCGCGTCGCGACCGGACACTGGTTCACCGGCGAGGGCATGATCCACGGCGTGCGCCTCGAGAACGGCCGGGCCGCCTGGTATCGCAACCGGTGGGTGCGCACCGACAGCTTCATCTCCGACTTCCCGCTGTACAACGCCGACGGCACCCGCAACCTGCGCGCCAGTGTGGCCAACACCCACATCGTCAACCACGCCGGCAAGACGCTGGCACTGGTCGAATCGTCGCTGCCCTACGAGATCACCAACGACCTGCAGACCGTCGGCGCCTACGACTTCGACGGCCGCCTGGTGGACTCGATGACCGCGCATCCGAAGATCTGTCCCGACACCGGGGAGATGCACTTCTTCGGCTACGGCAACATCTTCACGCCACACGTGACCTATCACCGCGCCGACGCCGACGGCACCCTGTCGGTCAACCGCGGGCTGGACGTCCCGGCGCTGACGATGATGCACGACTTCGCGTTGACCCCGAACTACGCGGTTTTCATGGACCTGCCGATCGTGTTCGACCTCGACATCGCGATGCGTGGCACCGGCGACATGCCTTACAGGTGGAAAGACGACTACGGCGCGCGGCTGGGGCTGCTGCGCCGCGACGACCCGTTCGGCGAGGTGCGCTGGGTCGACATCGACCCGTGTTACGTGTTCCACGTCGCCAACGCGTACGAGGACGGGCAGTCGCTGGTGTTGCAGGCCGTGCGCTATCCCGAATTATGGCGTGACAACGGCGGATTCGACGCCCAAGCTGTGCTGTGGACCTGGACGCTGGATCTGGTCACCGGGAAGGTGTCCGAAAGCCAGCTCGACGATCGCCCCGTCGAGTTCCCCCGTATCGACGACCGCCTGGCCACCAAGGCCGCGCGGTACGCGGTGTCGGTCGGCAAGAACAGCTGGGTGCGTCACGACCTGACCACCGGTGCCGCTGTCGAACACCGGTTCCCCGCCTCGGGACCGGGCAACCCCGGCGAGGCCGTGTTGGTGCCGTCGACCTCTGGTGCGCCCGACGAGTCCAGCGGTTGGTACCTGGGCTATGTCTACGACGCCGAGCGTGACGGCAGCGACCTGGTGATCCTCGACGCCTCCGATTTCGGCGGCGATCCGGTGGCGACGATCCGCCTGCCACAACGCGTTCCGTACGGCTTCCACGGCAACTGGATCGCCGACTGATCTACGACGGCACCTATCGTCCCGCGATGGGGCGGGATGTCGTCGCCTCAACCGTTGGCAACTTGTCGGTGCCCAGGTGCATCATGAGTGACATGACGTCTGATGTCTGACACGGGTGCGCTGCGGAGTGCAACACTCAGTAGGTCGCGTGTCGCCTGAGGCTTGGAGAGGCCAGATGACAAGAAGTGCCACGTTGTCCGACGACGAGCTGCGAGATCGACGGAATGCGATCCTCGACAAACTGGGGCTGACGCTGGATGAACTGCGTGAGCGGGCGAAAAATTACGCGCTGGTCGGGGAGGAACACGACGCGTGGGAGCAGCTTGAAAGTATTGCGTTTCTCTTGGGAGAGAGTCCCGCCTAGCACTGATGGCGCTGACACACGACGAGTTCAACGACGAAGTCGATGAATTCGTAGACGACGTGGTCAATTCAGCTGACTGCTTACGGACCCGCCTTGGGTGGACGCTGGACGTCACGATGGCCGAGGCCGAGAGACTCCGCGCCGTCGTTGATCTGAGGCTCCCGCTGCAAGGGCCGGGTGAGGAGATGTACGGAAGCCTCGCGGAACTCACAGCGAACTACAAGCTGTGCGTGGACTCATTCGGTACCCATATCGCGGTCGAACATTCCTCGTTCACGCTGAAGGCGAAGGTGGACCGAACACCGATCATCCGTTGGGATTACGACCGAGATGCGACTCGCAAACCGCGCTCGCATGTCCAGGTGACCGCGCACCGCGGCGCGCTGTCCCACATACTGTCTCGACTAGGGCACGAGACACCGCACAGCATCGAGTCACTACATCTTCCGACAGGTGGAGAACGGTTCCGGCCGTGTCTGGAAGATGTTGTCGAATTCTTGATTCGTGACTGTGGCTTCAGGGGAAACGAGGATTGGAAGCAAGCCATCCGTCACGGTCGTGCCCGGTGGCGCCGCATTCAGACACGAGCTGCTGTACGCGATTCGCCCGAAAGCGCAGTTGCCGAACTCGAAGCATTGGGATACGCAGTGAGTCCCCCGGATAGCGGTCCGCTAGAGGAAAGGACTGACCGACTCACGGCCTGGTGAATCACAACGGGGCACGGGAAGCGTTCATCTCCGCGAGGCGCTAGGACGGCGGGGTGAAACCCCCGCTGTGTGTCGGTGCCGGCGGTGCCGGCTGTGCCTGCGGAGCCGGCCATGCCTGCGGTACCGGCCACGTCGGCGGCGGCGGTCCGCCGGACCGCACCGCGGCCTGCGGATGCATCCGCAGCAGTTCGCGGCGATGCCGCTCGGCCAGCACGGCAGAGAGCACCATGGCCGGTGGCGCGCCCGGCGGAGGCGGCGGCGAGATCTGGGCGACCACGTCCGTCGCGATCCGCAGCGCCATCTCGTCGCGCACCTGAGGCTGCAATTGCTCTGCGCGAGACAGGAACTGCCGGGCCAGTTCGGCCTGGGCAGGGGCCAAGCCGGACAGTTCGAGTGCCGAGGCCCACGACGCCAACTGCGGCGGCATCATCGGAGGCGGGGTCATCTTCGGGGCCCGCTCGCTGATCACCACGGTCCCGGCGAAGATGTCACCGATCCGTTTGCCCTTCGACGAGAGCAAACTGCTGATCACCGCCGGACCACCGGTGAACATCCAGATCTCGATGAAACCGGCCAGCGCACGGAACAGCGCCTGACGGAAACGTTCCGGACTGCCGTCGTCGGACACCACCCGCAGGCCCATCACGATCTTGCCCAGCGTGCGGCCCCGGGTGGCGGTCTCGAAGATCACCGGGTAACCCACGATCGCCAGCACGGTGAAGATGATCAGCACCGCGGCCGAGAACGCCTCGTCGAACTCCGACAGCGTCAGGGCCCACAGCGCCACGCCGATGACGTACACGATGAACACCACCGTGACGTCGATGAGAACCGACAGCGCGCGTACCGGTAACTGGGCGATCTGGATGTCCAGAACCACCGCGTCACCCGTCACCACGGGCTGTTGCTGGCCGACCATATCCGCCACGCTACTAAAATCCGTGTGATGGATGTCGACGCGTTCGTTCAGGCGAACCGCCCGTCATGGGACCGACTGGAACATCTGGTCAAGAACCGGCGCCGCCTCAGCGGAGCGGAGGCAGACGAACTCGTCGACCTGTACCAGCGGGTGTCCACGCACCTGTCGATGGTGCGGTCGTCGTCGTCGGACGGCGTGCTGGTCGGCAAACTGTCCGGTCTGGTGGCCCGCGCGCGGGCCGTGGTCAACGGGGCGCACGCGCCGCTGTGGCAGGAGTGCGTCCGGTTCTGGACGGTGTCGTTCCCGGTGGTGGCTTACCGCTCCTGGCGGTGGTGGCTGGGTTCGGGGGTGGCGTTCTTCCTCGTCGCGGCGGTGATCGGGGTGTGGGTGGCCACGCACCCGGAGGTGCAGGCCGCGGTCGGCACACCCGCCGAGATCGAGCAACTGGTCAACCACGACTTCGCCGACTACTACAGCGAGCACCCGGCCGGCTCGTTCGCGCTGCAGGTGTGGGTGAACAACGCGTGGGTGGCCGCGCAGTGCATCGGCTTCTCGATCCTGCTGGGCATCCCGATTCCCTGGGTGTTGTTCCAGAACTCCGCGAATCTCGGTGTGATCGGTGGCCTGATGTTCTCCGCCGACAAGGGCGACGTGTTCCTGGGGCTGCTGACCCCGCACGGCCTGATCGAGTTGACCGCGGTGTTCCTGGCCGCCGGCGCGGGCATGCGGCTGGGCTGGTCGGTGGTGTCGCCGGGGGACCGGCCCCGCACGCAGGTGCTGGCCGAGCGGGGACGCGCGGTGATCGCGGTGGCCGGCGGGCTGGTGGCGGTGCTGCTGATCGCCGGGGTGATCGAGGCGTTCGTGACGCCGTCGGGACTGCCGACATTCGTCCGGATCGCGATCGGGATCGCCGCGGAGGCGGCGTTCATCGGCTACGTCGTGTATTTCGGTCGCCGTGCCGCGCGGGCCGGGGAGACCGGCGACATCGACAACGCCCCCGATCTGGTGCCGACGGGCTGAGACCTACAGGCGCCCGGCGGCTTTCATGGCCAGGTAGTGGTCGGCCAGCGCGGGGGCGAGGTCATCGGGTGCCGCGTCGACCACCTCGACGCCGTGCCGGCGCAGGCGCCAGGCGACATCGCGGCGCTCGTTGCGGGCCCGTTCGGCGGCCGCCGCGTCGTACACGGCCACTGCATCCGAGCGCCCGGCGGCCAGCGTGTCCACCCGCGGGTCGGACACCGCGGCCAGCACCACGCGGTGTTTGGCGGTCAGCGCCGGCAGCACGGTGATCAGCCCTTCGTCGATCGCCGAGGCGTTCAGATCGGTCAACAGCACCACCAGCGCGCTGCGGCGTACCCGGCGCTGGATCGCGCTGACCATCGCGCGTGGATCCGACTCCACCAGAGCCGGTTCCAGCGGCGCCATCGCATCGACGAGCTTGGCCAGCAGATCAGTGCGGCCGGCGTTGAACACCCCGGCGCGCGTGGTCCGGTCATGGGCCAGGAAGTCGACGTGGTCACCGGCACGGGCGGCCAACGCCGCCAGCAGCAGCGCCGCGTCCATCGACCAGTCCAGCCGTGGCCAGCCGCCCATCGCCTCCGGGCGTGTCGGATCGACGCCGACGCGACCGGCCGACGTGCGGCCGGTGTCGAGCACGATCACCACCCGGCGGTCACGCTCCGGTCGCCACGTGCGCACCACCACGTCGGCGCGCCGCGCGGTAGCCCGCCAGTCGATCGAACGCACGTCGTCCCCGACGACATACTCACGCAGCGAATCGAATTCGGTGCCCTGACCCCGGATCAGCACCGGCGTGAGCCCCTCGAGTTCGCGCAGCCGCGCCAACCGCGACGGCAGATGCTTGCGCGACAAGAACGGCGGCATGATCCGGATCTGCCACGGCACGCGGTGGGAGGCCTGCCGGCCCGCCAGCCCCAGCGGCCCGACCGACCGGGCGGTGACCAGCGCCGAGACCTGATCGCCACGACGCACCGGTTGCAGCGTCGTCTGCAACGTGACCCGTTGTCCCGCAGCAAGATCCACCGCATGGTGGCGTGGCTGCGCACGCGCACTGGGTGCCCACGCATCACGGACTGCGCCGCGGAACCGCGCGCGGCCGCCGTTGGTGATCTCCAGGCCCGCCGTGACGGGCTGCCCGAGACGGGCCGAGGTGGGCCCGCTACGGGTCAACGTCAGCGCGCGCGGACTACCTGCGAGCGCGATGTCCACCACCACCGCGACGGCCAGCGCCGCCAGCAGCGCGACGAACGTCGCACCCGGGGCAGGGGACAGCGCCACCGGAACCGCGCACAGCAGCGCGATCAGGGCGACGCGTCCGGTCAACACCACAGCCGGGGCCTACCTCGGCACCGGCACGGCCGCGAGGATGCCCTCCAGGACGGTGTCGGCGCCGGCGCCCTCGAGTTCGGCCTCCGGACGCAACCCCACCCGGTGCCGCAGCGTGGGCCGCGCCATCGCCTTGACGTCATCAGGTGTGACGTAGTTGCGGCCGGACAACCACGCCCACGAGCGGGCGGTGGCCAACAGTGCCGTCGCGCCGCGCGGCGAGACCCCGAGCTGTAACGCCGGGGATTGTCTTGTGGCGCCGACGATGTCGACGATGTAACCGAGGATCTCGTTGGCCACCAGGACCTGGCCCACCGCCTCGCGGCCCGCAGCGAGCTCCGCCGGACCCGCGACTGGTTGCACCGTGGACAGGTTGCGCGGATCGAAGCCGCGGGCATGCCGGTCCAGGATCGCGATCTCCTGATCGCGCGGCGGCAACGGCACGTTGAGCTTGAGCAGGAACCGGTCCAGCTGCGCCTCCGGCAGTTGGTAGGTGCCCTCGTACTCGATCGGGTTCTGGGTGGCGGCCACGATGAACGGGTCGGGCAGCGGCCGCGGCTCACCGTCGACGCTGACCTGACGTTCCTCCATCGCCTCCAGCAGCGCGGCCTGCGTCTTCGGCGGGGTGCGGTTGATCTCGTCGGCCAGCAGCAGGTTCGTGAACACCGGCCCGGCGCGGAACTCGAACTCGGCGGTGCGGGCGTCGTAGACCAGGGAACCGGTGACGTCGCCGGGCATCAGGTCGGGCGTGAACTGCACCCGCTTGAACTCCAGCCGCAGCGCCGCTGCCAGGGTGCGCACCAGCAGTGTCTTGGCCACTCCCGGAACACCTTCCAGCAGAACATGACCGCGACACAACAAAGCGACGACCAGGCCGCTGACCACAGCGTCCTGCCCGACGACCACCTTGCCGATCTCGTTGCGCAACGCCATCAACGCGTTGCGGGCGGCTTCATGGCTGGGGGGCTGCGTCACGATTGTGCGACCTGCCTTTCGATGTCGTCGAGGGTGCGGGCCAAGTTCACCAGGTCGGTGTCGGTGGCCGGTGCGCTTCCGTAGAGCGTATGGGCGATGCTGTGCGCGTCGGTGCCGCAGCGCTGCGCGACGGCGTGCACCACGGTGCTCGGTGCCGCACCGGCCGGCAGGCCCAGACGCGGCAACATCCGCTGCATCGCCGCGGTGCGCAGGGCCTCGGCCGCCCGGTCGCGCGCTCGTCGGGAGCGGTACAACCGGCCCCGTCCCTCCACCGTCTCCGAGGCGCGCACCACGACCGGCAACTGTTCGGCGACCAACGGACCGAGCCGGCGGCCCCGCCACAACGCCAACAGCGCGACGGCGACCACCAGCTGCAGGACCAGCCAATTCACCTGCGGCGGAATGAGATCCATCACCGAGGCGTCACCGCGCGTCGCGCCGTCCTCACTGCTCTGCGGTGCATACCAGATCACGCGCGGTCGGGTGCCGGTCAGATTCAGGGCCAGGGCCGCGTTGCCCTCTTCGAGCAGACCCCCGTTGGTCACGAACGCCGCACTGCCCACCACGGTGACGGTGCGGTCCCCGTCGCGGTACCGGGCCAGCACCCCGTCGTAACAGCGGGTGACCGGTGTGTCGTCGGCGGCCTCGTAGGAATCGGCGGCACCGAAGAAGACCGGTCCGGCGCGGGTGGCCTCACGCAGGTCGCAATCCGGTGTGATGCCGCCGAACTGGACGGACTCGGTGCGCCGCAGCCGTGGTGCCAGCTGTTCCCGGGTCTTGCCGATCGGTTCGAGGAGTAACCGGTCACCGGGTACCGCGGACAGACGACGCAGTTGGTCGTCGTCGAAGAGGTGGAACGTCTGGGCCGCCACGAGCAGCGTGTCGGGCCGGGCCTCGCGCTCTACGTCGGCGACGGTGTCGGCCACCACGACCGTCACCCCCTGATCGCGCAACAATGCGACCAGCGCGTGCGTGCCTTCCTCGGATGTGGAGCGGGCGTCGAGCATTCCGCCGGGGCGCGCCGAGGTCAAAAACGCGGTCAGCGCCGCGACAGCCACCACGACGATCGACCCGGCCACCAGCCAGCGCGCGGCGCGCACCCGCTGGCGAACCGTCGGCCCCACCGCCGTCGAGGTCATCGCACCGACGCCCAGGGTTGCTGCGTCCCGGAGGACACGCCCGCCGGTGCGGGTTTCGCATCGGCCAGGTCGTCGTCGAGGGCGGCGACGAAGGCGTACTGGTCCGCCGACGCCGGGCGCTGTCCGTAGGTGACGTCGTTGAACGCTGTCGCCGCAGCGCTCAACCGTTCGGCGATCGCGGGCAGCTGTGCACCGGCGGTCGCGGCGAGCTCGGTGGCGGTGCGCCCGGCGACCGGGTCGAGCACACCGTTCTCCTCGAGCCGACGGGCCACCGCGCGCACCCGGTGTCGCACGGCGGCCGCCCAGTCCCCGTCGGCCGCGTGCCGTTCGGCGACGGCGCGGTGCTCGGCCGCACTGAGCACCGCGTCGCCGAACAGGACGTCCTCGGAGCCGGCGGCGGTGCGCATGGCGTTGCGCGCGATCCGGGCGGCCACGACCAGCGCCACCACACCGAGCAGCACCAGCACCGCGATGGTGACCCAGCCGCTGGGCACCTGCGCGGCGCCTGCGGTCAGTCGGTAGAGCAGTTCGTCGACCCATGCGACGAGCCGGTCGGTCAGCGACGGCTTGGGGTAGATCAGCTTGTCGAGTTCCTGCTGGGCGGCGTCGCGAGCCGGGTCGCGGTCGAGGTCTACAGGCGCCACGTCACCGCCGGCCGGGAATCCACAGGTGGTCGGTGGAGTCGGCGGGCGCGGCCGGGCCGGTCGCGGCGCCGGTCTGCAACACCAGGTCGAACGCCTCGGCCCGGATCCGCCGGTCGGTGTACTGCAGCACCACCACACCGGCGTTGAACGGGCCGGTGATGATCTGGCCGACCGCCCCGCCCACGGCGAACAGCACCAGCGCCACGGCCACCGCCGACGGGGCCGCCACCGCGCTCAGCAACAGCTGCCCGCCGAGCGTGAACGGGATCGACACCGCGGCGGCCACGATCTGGGCCACCACCATGGCCAGCAGGCGGATCCCGAACACCCGCCAGAAGTCGCCCCTGACCAGAGTGAAAGACCGCTTGATCGAGGAGATCACGTCGCGGCGCTCGAGCACGATCACCACCGGCGCGAACGTGATCATGGTCCCGACGTACACCACCGCGACGATGGTCAGCAGCGTCAACGGGGCGCCGACCAGGAACGCCGCCGACCCGTTGGCGGCCATCGCGACCCCGGCGATGATCAGGATCAACAGCCCGAACACCAGGACCGTCGCCAACAGGGTCAGCACCGCGAACCCGATCAGCGCCCAGATCCGCGGACGCAGCCGTCGCCACGCCTCGCCGATCGTGATGTGGGAGCCGAACACCGAGCGGCCGATCACCACCGTCAGCAGACCGGACAGCAGGATCGTCGACAGGCCCGTCGCCACCGAGGCCGCCGCGCTGGAGGCGATCGACGCGAGGTTCGCCCCGCCGCTCCCGATGAACGATTCGACCGACCCGACACCGCCGTCGATCGCGGTGGCCACGTCACCGGCGAACGCCGCCGGCCACAGTGACAGCAGTAACGCCAACAGCTGGGTGGCGACCACGACGATCGTGGTGAGCCCGAGCGTGGCCTTGGGGTTGGCCCGCATCGAGGCGATCGCGCCGTTGAGGATGTCGGCGAGCAGCAGCGGCCGGAGCGGGACGATGCCGGGCTTGAGCGCCGGCGGCGGGCCGTACCCGGGCGGCGGGCCGTACCCCGGCGGCGGGTAACCGGGCTGGCCATACCCGGGCGCCGGATAACCGTAGCCTGGCGGCGGATACGCCGGCGGCGGGTATCCCGGCGGCGGATGGCCCCCGGGGCCGGATCCACCGGCGTCGTAGGTCATGCAGCCATCTTGTCGAGCGTCGAGGCAAATGACAACGTGGTGACTTGGACCGCCGCGCCGTTTCACATCGGAAGCCGAGGGTATGAACTACGCATGACCCGATTCGGCTACACCCTGATGACCGAACAGAGCGGACCCAAAGACCTTGTCCGGTACGCGATCTCGGCCGAGAACGTCGGATTCGACTTCGAGGTGTCCAGCGACCACTACTTCCCGTGGCTCGCAGCGCAGGGGCACGCACCGTATGCCTGGTCGGTCTTGGGGGCCGTCGCCCATGCCACCGAGCGGGTCGAGCTGATGACCTACGTCACCTGCCCGACCATCCGCTACCACCCCGCGATCGTCGCGCAGAAGGCCGCGACCCTGCAGATCCTGGCCGACGGGCGGTTCACCCTCGGACTGGGCAGCGGCGAGAACCTCAACGAACACGTCGTGGGCCAACGATGGCCGACCGTGACGCGCCGCCACGAGATGCTCCGGGAGGCCATCCAGATCATCCGCGAGCTGCACACCGGCGAGCTGGTCGACTGGAAAGGCGAGTACTTCGAGGTCGACTCCGCGCGGATCTGGGACGTGCCCGACATCCCGGTGCCGATCGCCGCCGCCGTCTCCGGGGACCGCTCCATCGAGCAATTCGCTCCGCTGGCCGACCATCTCATCGCCGTCGAACCCGACAAGCAGATCGTCGACACCTGGCACGAGACGCGCCGCGGCACCGGCCTGCCGAGCGACGTGCGGGTCATCGGCCAGATCCCGATCTGCTGGGACCCCGACCGCGACGCCGCGGTGGCCCGCGCCCACGACCAGTTCCGCTGGTTCGCCGGCGGGTGGGCGGTCAACTCCGACCTGCCCACCACCGCCGGATTCGACGGGGCCACCCAGTTCGTGCGTCCCGAGGACACGGCCGACTCCATTCCGTGCGGGCCAGACCTCGACGCGATCGTCGAGGCCGTGCGCAAGTACTGGGAGGCCGGTTTCACCGACATCGCTCTGGTGCAGGTGGGCGGCGAGAGCCAGGATGAGTTCCTGGACAAGGCAGCAGGGCCGCTGCTGGACAAACTGCGCAGTGCCGCCGGATGAAAGGTTGCCGATGACCCGAGGTAAAGGCATCTACGACGACGAGAGCGGGGCCTCCGAAGCGTCAGCGGAGACCCGCACCGAAGACGCCGACGACGTCGAGGAGAAGACGCCGGACGTCGACTCCGGCTCCGGCGAACCCACGGCCTGACCGCCGCCCATGGACGTCCCGACCTGGGTGTGGGGACTGACGATCGCCTTCATCGTCGGTCTGCTGGCTTTCGACTTCTTCTTCCACGTCCGCAAGGCTCACGTGCCGACGCTGCGGGAAGCCGCGGTGTGGTCGGCGCTGTACGTGGGCATCGCGATCGCGTTCGGTTTCGGCGTGCTGATCTTCGGCGGCGGCAAACCGGGTTCGGAGTACTTCGCGGGCTACATCACCGAGAAGGCGCTCTCGGTGGACAACCTGTTCGTGTTCCTGGTCATCATCGCCAGCTTCCGGGTGCCCCGCGAGGACCAGCAGAAGGTGCTGCTGTTCGGCATCGTGTTCGCGCTGATCGCCCGCACCGGGTTCATCTTCCTGGGGGCGGCGCTGATCAACACCTTCGCGTGGGTGTTCTACGTGTTCGGGTTGATCCTGCTGCTCACCGCCGGCAATCTGCTGAAGTCCGAACGCGACGACGACGACCGCGAGGCCGACAACTTCGTCATCCGGCTGGCCAAGAAGTTCATCCGCACCACCGAGCACTACGACGGCGACAAGCTGGTCACCACGGTCGACGGCAAGCGCGTCCTGACACCGATGCTGCTGGTGATGGTCGCCATCGGCGGCACCGACATCCTGTTTGCGCTGGACTCGGTGCCGGCGATCTTCGGTCTGACCCAGGACGTGTATCTGGTGTTCACCGCCACCGCGTTCTCGCTTCTGGGCTTGCGGCAGCTGTACTTCCTGATCGACGGGCTACTGGACCGGCTGGTCTACCTGTCCTACGGGCTGGCCACCATCCTCGGGTTCATCGGCATCAAGCTGATCCTGCACGCGTTGCACGAGAACAACGTGCCGATCATCAACGACGGCGAACCCGTCCCGGTGGTCGAGGTGAGCACCTCGATGTCGCTGGTCGTGATCCTGGGCGTCCTGACGATCACGGTGGTGGCGTCGTTGCTCAGCCCGAAAGGCCGGGCGCAGAACGCGATCCGCAACGCCCGCCGGCACGCGCAGGCCTACCTCGATTCCGAGTACACCAAGGATCCGGCCGAACGTGAACGCATCTTCGCGGCGCTGCTCAAGGAGCGCGACCAGATCGTCGCGCTGGGACCGAAGTACCGGCGGATGGTCCGCGACGAGAAGACGCTGAAGGATCTGCTGGACCGCGCGGCGGCCAAACACCACGAGGCGGTGGATCGCGGGCAGGCCGAGCCTTTCACCCCGCGTGGGCTGACCTGACGCGATAACCGTCAGCGGCTGGCCACGGGATCGCCGCGCCGCTTGGTCTCCAAGCGGTACCAGGTCCACCAGAACAGCAGGGCCGCCCCGATGGAGCCCGCCGCCGCCAACCACTGGGAGCTGAGGAACAGCCGCCAGTCCGTGGGCAGATCGTTGACGTGGGCCGACGCGGCGAACAGCATCTGCAGTGCGCCGACCGTCAGGCTGACCGCCCCGACGACGCCGACCAGGACGACGAAGACCGTCCGCAACGTATAGCGGCCGGGGCTCGGCGAGACCACCGCACGGATCCGGCCGGTCTGAGCCAACAGCAGCGCCGCGGCCGAGGCCACGAACAGCGCCACCGCGTTGGCGGCCAGCGTGTCGGAGAGCCGGTGGGCCTTGATGATCACGGTGTAGGCGCCGATACCCACCGCCCAGGTGAGCGTCACGAACATCGCGATGCCGCGGAAACGGTAGGGCATCACGATCAGCGTGGCGTACAGCAGGCACATCGCCGCGGTGGTGTGACCGCTGGGCAGGGTGTTCTCGGCGAACGTGCCGTCGATCGGGACGAGCTCGGGACGCGACAGCACGTGATACTTGAGCACCTGGGTGACGGCCTGCCCGCCGAGGATGACGCCCGTCCCGGCGATCGCCAACCACACCTGGCGGCGCAGCAGCCCGATCGCCGCGACGACGAGCGCCGCGGCGAGCTGCGAGGACGTCGAGATGGTGTGGAAGGCCTCCAGTGCGACGCGACGCAGCTCCGGATCGACCTGTCCGGCGCCGCGCAGGGCCGCGTTCTCGAGTCGCTGACCGGTCGTGGTGTGCACCGCCACCAGATAGACCGCGCTGCCGAACAGCAGCGCGAAGATCATCGTCGCGATCCACTGGTATCGAGCGCGTCGCCGCGGCGGGCTCTCGACTGGATCTGGCACCGTCGTCACCGGTGAAGCCCCCCTCGAATGGTCTTCCGCGACACTAGTCGCTGCCCGGGCAGCAAGGCCGTTCTGTCACAGGAGTCGGGGTGATAGCGCTTTGACGCGTTCCCCGAGCTGTTCGTCACCGAGTGTGCCCAGCACTCTCAGGTAGATGTGTCATGCCCATGGTGCCGAAGCGACTGCCTGAGTCCGGTTTTCTTCATCAAATCTTTACCGGAAGAGGAACAGACGCACACCGGTCAGTCGCACGCTGGACTCGTGGGCGACTGTTCGTGCCCCTAACGACTCATGGTGCGAGATGACGTGAAAGTGGGTGTGCGGATGAAGCACAATGGATTTGGATACGCGTTTGTGACGCTGGCGGCGTCGGCTCTGGTTCTCACTGCCTGTTCCGACGGATCAACGGATAGCGCAACCTCGTCTGACGGCTCCTCGTCAGCATCGATTTCAGTCAGCACATCGGCGGCTGCCCGCGCCCACAACGACGCGGATGTGGCATTTGCCCAGGGGATGATCCCTCACCACGAGCAGGCGATCGAAATGAGCGACATGCTGCTCGGTAAGCAGGGTGTCGATCCGGCAGTGCTGTCTTTGGCGGAGGACATCAAGGCTGCGCAGGCACCTGAGATCGAGAAAATGCAGGGCTGGTTGCAGCAGTGGGGGGTGTCGGCGGCACCTGCCACCGACCCCGGTATGCCGGGGCACAGCATGCCTGGCCACAACATGCCAAACCAGGACATGCCCGGCCATAACATGCCTGGGGGCGAGATGGGTGAGATGCCCGCCATGGGTGGCGGCGGACACGGCATGATGTCCGAAGCCGACATGGCGGCACTGCAGAACGCGTCAGGCGCAGAAGCCGGCAGGTTGTTCCTGGAGCAGATGATTGAGCATCATGAAGGTGCAGTCACCATGGCGCAGCAAGAGATCGACAACGGGCAATTCCCGGAAGCGGTCGAGATGGCCCGCAGCATCACGGCAACGCAACAGGCCGAGATCGCCGAAATGCGTGGTCTGCTGAATCGGTAGGTGGGCGTTGCTAGTTCGCGGTTAGGCCGTGGGTCGCACTGCGAACGGATACTACCGGTAGTTCGACGGTGAAGGTCGTTCCGGTCCCCGGTCCGGCGCTTGACACTTCGATTGTCCCCCCATGCGCTTCGACAAGGGCTTTGGCAATGGCCAGGCCAAGGCCGGCGCCGCCGTGTCCACGGTCGCGGGCGGCATCAGCACGGTAGAACCGCTCGAAGATTCGCGGCAGGTGTTCTTCGGCAATTCCTTCGCCGTCGTCGGTCACCGTGATCACGACCTTATCCGCCACGGTGGTGCAGGTGAGTTCGACCGAGCCTTCGGGTGCGGTGTGCAGTAGGGCATTGTCGATCAGATTGCCGACCACTTGAGCGAGCCGTTGTTCGTCGGCCCACAATGCGGGCAGCTGCTGATGGTGATGCATGGTGATGGTTACACCCTTGTTGTCGTAGCGCTCTCGTGCCGCGTCGATACATCGGCGAACCACTGTCCCGACATCGATCATGTTGTGAGTCAGCGAGAATGAGCTTTCTTCCGCCTTGGCCAATGCGGCGACATCTTCGGAGAAGCGCACGAGCCGACGTGTCTGGTCGCGCAGCATGGCCGCGGTCGCCGGGGTCAGGGTTCGGACTCCATCCTCGAGGGCCTCGATGTAGGCCTCCAGCACTGCTACCGGGGTACGGATCTCGTGGGCAAGGTCGCCGAACAATCGCTGCCGCGTCGAGTCGACCGCTTGCAGTCGAGATGCCATATGGTTGAAGGCCACTGCGAGTGCGTCGAAGTCGTCGCCCAGCTGTGGAGGTGAGACCCGGGTGTCGTAGCGGCCTTTGGCGACCGCTGTTGCCGCCGCGGCAACTTCGGTGACCGATCGCTGCAATCGCTGGCTGAGGTAGTAGCTGACTGCCAGAGCGACCAGGGCTGACACTGCTACTGCCACACCGATGGATATGACAGTGGCGTAGCCGTACGCCTCTTCGGCGTGGAGTTCCTCCATCGAATCCGGCGGAACTCCTGCCCGGTGAAGGTGCTCGCGAAACAGGGGCGGTCCGACGACGCTGGCCACCAGCGTGGTGGTCACGCCCCCGGTGATCACCACGATCGCTTGCGCGGCCAACAAGCGCAGGGCGATGCCAGGTCGGCGCGACCGCGCCGGAGGCTTTGCTGCGATGGTCACCGGCCGGTGCCCATCCGATACCCCACTCCCCGCACCGTGACGATGAAGCGAGGTTGCGCGGCGTCGTCGCCGAGCTTGCGTCGTAGATGGCCGATATGAACATCGACCAGGTGCTCGTTGCCGACCCATGGGCCCTCACGCACGGTTTCGAGGAGCTGACGCCGGCTGAGCACCACACCCGGCCGACCGGACAGGGCCTCCAGGATGTCGAATTCGGTGCGCGTGAGCAGGATCGTTTCGTCGTCGAGGCGCACCTCACGGGCATCGACGTCGATGCTCAGCGGTCCGAACCGGCGTGGTGGCGCAGCGGTGTGCACGCCGGCGCCGGCCGCCGGGGATTGCAGAACCCGCGGGCGGCGCAGCATGGCCCGAATACGGGCGACGAGCTCGCGTGGGCTGAATGGCTTGGTGACGTAATCATCGGCTCCCACGGTGAGACCCAGCACGGTGTCGATTTCGGCGTCGCGGGCGGTCAGCATCACGACGTAAGCGTCGGAGAAGGTGCGTAGTTGCCGGCACACTTCCAGACCGTCGATACCGGGTAAACCCAAATCCAGAATCACGACATCGGGGTCGAGCTCGCGCGCGACGGTGATCGCCTCCACGCCGTTATCGGCGACGATGGCTTCGAATTGCTCGCGCTGGAGGTAACTTGCCACCACCTCGGCTAGGGGCACCTCGTCGTCGACGACGAGTGCTCGATAGCCTTTGGCCGACGCCGTTGAAGGAAATGCTGCGTGCTCCATGACCTCATGGTGCCTGTTCGCAGCACGATCGAATGCCGTCGAGGCTCCGGTCGCGGTGATCTTGAGCGGATCTTCACACAACGCATACCGAAACCGGACGATCCACTGGCGATGCTCGGGAGAAGGGCATCAGCGCGAGATGGCGGGACTGTACGGATTGACCACAGCAAATCTGTTGTGCACAGTCAGCGCGGGGCGTGGGCTGTGCGTGCCAGTACCGGTCAACCCCGTTGCGGCAGAGTGTGGCGGCGAAGGAGCGGGGCCGATTGTCATTCGACAGAGCACCCAAAGTAACTCTCCAACAACATATCTGGGAACAGATAAGGGTGGGGTTGCGAGTGCTGTCAGGGACCTGCTGCGACATCGCGCTGAGGTCACGACCCGGTTTCAACTCGGGAGTCGAGACCGTCCGGACGGATTTTCCGCTACGGTTGGCAACATTGTGAGGTGTCTTGCCGCAGTAATCGCCCTCTGGGTCGCGATCTTGGGTGCGGAGTCCGAGTTGTTGGGCTCGGAGGGTGCGCCTGTAGCCCACGGCCCGCACGCGCTGAATGCGTATTCCGCTGACGCCTCGTCGCTCGTCGCTGTCGAACACTCGCATATCTCTCGGGGCACGGCCCCGCTCTCGGCAGACACCTTCGCCGAAGCCGTCCTACCCCGCGGGGCGGTGTCCCTACTTGCTGTTGCCATGATGGCGGTCTTGGTGGGCGTTGCATTGTTGTGGCGTCACCGGGTGCTTTCGACTCCACGAGGTCCGCCCGAAGGGAGACCGCACACTCTGTCCGGGCGGGAGGTCCTCGCCCGATTGTGTATCGCGCGCCGCTGATCGGTCAGCGCCGGGTCGTCCCTCGTGATTCGAGGCGACGTCGTCCGGTGATCGCTGTCCGCCATCAGCTGCCGCGCACGGTCGCGGCGTCACAGAAGCGACATTTCACGATGAACCATGTCCTTTCCCACCAGTCTGCGCACACCCGACAGCTCGCAGAACAACCCAACCTCGGACGTTACGAACGACCCGCCACGATGGTCGGCCAGACGCCGGTCTTGAGGATCACCGAACCGTTCTCCGACATTGATCGAGGCTTCTGGGCCAAACTCGAAGGCTTCAATCCGGGCGGGATGAAGGACCGTCCAGCCCTGCACATGGTGGCCCGGGCACGGGCCGACGGCTCGTTGGCGCCGGGTGCACGTATTGTCGAATCCACCAGCGGAACCCTGGGTTTGGGGCTGGCGCTGGCCGGCACTGTCTACAGGCATCCGGTCACGTTGGTCACGGATCCGGGGCTGGAGCCGATCATCCAGAACATGCTCACCGCCTTCGGAGCTCGAGTCGAGTTGGTCACCGAACCCCACCCCGTGGGGGGTTGGCAGCAGGCCCGACGGGATCGTGTTGCACAGATCCTGCGGTCGGAGCCACGGGCGTGGCACCCCGACCAGTACAACAATCCGCACAACGTCGAGGCGTACCGAGGACTGGCACTGGAACTGCACCAGCAGTTGGGGCGGGTGGATGTGTTGGTGTGCTCTGTGGGTACCGGCGGTCACTCTTCGGGCGTGGCGCGCGTGTTGCGCGAATTCAACTCGCAGATGAGGTTGATCGGGGTCGACACGGTGGGTTCCACCATCTTCGGTCAGCCGGCCAGCACACGTTTGATGCGTGGTCTGGGTTCGAGCATCTATCCCGGTAATGTCGACTACCGCGCTTTCGATGAAGTGCACTGGGTTGCTCCGCAAGACGCCGTCTGGGCATGCCGTGCTTTGGCGGCTACGCACTACGCCAGCGGCGGGTGGAGTGTGGGGGCGGTCGCGCTGGTCGCCGGCTGGGTTGCGCGCTCGAACGCGGCCGATACCACCATCGCGGCCATCTTCCCCGACGGGCCTCAGCGATACTTCGACACCGTGTACAACGACGACTACTGCCGCAGTCATGGTCTGCTCGGTGCGATTCCTCCAACTGAGCCGAAGACCATCGACGATCCGCTGGCCACCGTGGTCACGTCCTGGACCCGGTGTGCGACCGTCGTCGATCCGATGAAGGCGGGGAGCTGATGGGCCTGATCCCGCAATTCCGAAGTTTCGGTTGGCCCACACGACTACTCATGGTCAACCAGTTCGGCATCAATCTGGGGTTCTACATGCTGATGCCCTATCTTGCGGCCTACCTCGCAGGGCCGTTGGGGCTCGCGGGGTGGGCCGTCGGTCTGGTGCTCGGTGTGCGGAACTTCTCCCAACAGGGCATGTTCCTGGTCGGCGGCACATTGGCCGACCGACTGGGCTACAAGCCGCTGATCGTCGGTGGCTGTGTTCTTCGCACGGTCGGGTTTACGCTCCTGGTAGTCGCCGAATCGCTGCCTTTCATGCTGATCGCTTCTGCAGCAACAGGTTTCGCGGGTGCACTGTTCAATCCTGCGGTGCGCGCCTACATAGCAGCCGACGCCGGTGCGCGCAGAGTCGAGGCGTTCGCACTGTTCAACGTGTTCTATCAGGCGGGGATCCTGGCTGGACCGTTGGTGGGCCTGGCGTTGATGTTTGTGAATTTCCGGATGACGGCGGCTGCTGCAGCCATCGTGTTCGCGGGCCTAACCGTCGCGCAGCTTTTCGCGTTGCCGCGACGGGCGGCCGAAGCGCCCGAGGAGAAAACCTCGGTGCTGCGGGACTGGCGCACGATCGCGTCCAACCGATCCTTTCTCCTGTTCGCGACGGCCATGATCGGATCCTATGTCTTGTCGTTCCAGGTCTATCTCGCGTTGCCGCTCCAGGCTCGTGACCTCGTGCCGGGCAACGACTCCGTGGTCACCGCAATGATTTTCGTCGTCTCGGGGCTTGTCGCCATTGCCGGTCAGATGCGCATCACGCGATGGCTGTCGGGGCGCTGGGGTTCGGGACGCTCGCTGACCATCGGCATGCTCGTCCTGGCGGCAGCGTTTCTCCCGCTGATCGTGCTTCCGAATGATTCTCGGGCCGGCGTCCTGGGCGCCGTGGCGGCGCTTCTTGTGGCGACCGGCGTGCTGGCAGTCGGTTCAGCGGCGGTGTTCCCGTTCGAGATGGACACCGTGGTGTCGCTGGCCAACGGGCGGCTTGTCGGTACGCACTACGGTTTCTACAACACGATTGTGGGAGTGGGCATCCTGGGCGGCAATCTCGCCACCGGCTGGCTCATGCAAACGACGAAAGATATCGGTCGGCCGGAGTTGGTGTGGGTGCTGCTCAGTGGGATCGGTGTCGTCTCGGCGTGCGGGCTCTACCGGTTGGACCATCGCGGCCGTCTGGAACCGGCGCCGACTGCAGGCGGCGCCGGCCCACGCTGAGACCGGCACTATCGATGGTCAGATGGGCAGGCACGGGGCGGAGCGCCCCGGATTGCGCCGCTGCGCTCTTGCCGGGTACCCCCAGGGGGTATAAGTTTGGGACCTACGCATACCCCGTAGGGGTATATAGCGGAGGACGCTGAGAGATATGAGCACGAGGACCTACACGGTAACGGGCATGTCCTGACGACGAGGAGGACAACCAATGACCCATTCGAACCCCACCGACTCGATTCCGCAGAACCACAACCACGAGACCTGCACCATGGCCGGCGACCCAGGCCACGATCACGCGGGCCATGACAGTCACGGCGCTCACGGCCATGGTGACCATGTCGCTCAGTTCCGAAAACTGTTCTGGGTCAACCTGATCATCGCTGTACCTGTGATCGCTTTTTCGTCCATGTTCGCCATGCTCGTCGGCTACGACATCCCCCAGTTCGCCGGCTCGCAATGGATCGCACCCGTGCTAGGCACCGCCATGTACATCGTCGGTGGACGGCCCTTCCTCACCGGTGCGGTCAGCGAAATCCGTGCGCGCCGACCCGGGATGATGCTGCTGATCGGGCTGGCCATCACCGTCGCATTCCTGGCCTCCTGGGGAGCGAGCCTGGGCGTCCTGCACCACGAGCTCGAATTCTGGTGGGAGCTCGCGCTGCTCATCGTGATCATGCTGCTGGGCCACTGGGTCGAGATGCGCTCGCTGGCCCAGACGACGTCAGCGCTGGACTCGCTGGCCGCGCTGCTGCCCGATGAAGCCGAGAAGGTCGAGGGCGAGCACACCGTGACGGTGTCACCTGCGGATCTGCGCGTCGGTGATGTCGTAGTGATCCGCCCGGGCGCCAGCGTCCCGGCCGACGGGACCATCATCGACGGACGCGCGGACATGGACGAGTCGATGGTGACCGGTGAATCCCGACCGGTCTCACGCAGCATCGGAGACGTCGTCACCGCCGGCACGGTTGCGACAGACTCCGGCTTACGCGTACAGGTCACCGCCATCGGGGACGACACCGCTCTGGCCGGCATCCAACGCTTGGTCACCGAGGCGCAGAACTCCTCGTCGCGAGCCCAGCGCCTGGCCGACCGCGCCGCCGGATGGTTGTTCTGGTTCGCAGTCGTCACCGCGGCTGTCACCGCGCTGATCTGGGCCCTCGTCGGCGAACCCGATGCCTCGGTCGTTCGCGCCATCACCGTTCTGGTGATCGCGTGTCCACACGCCCTGGGCCTTGCTATCCCACTGGTCGTGTCGATCGCCACCGAGCGAGCCGCACGAGGGGGTGTATTGATCAAAGACCGACTCGCACTGGAAGGCATGCGCGCAGTAGACGCGGTGCTCTTCGACAAGACCGGCACCCTGACCAGAGGCGAGCCCACCGTCAACGCCGTGTACGCCGCCGGCGACCGAAGCAAGGGAGATCTCTTGGCGCTGGCTGCGGCGGCTGAAACCGACAGCGAGCATCCGCTTGCCAAAGCAATCGTGAAGGCCGCGGCCGATCAGGGTCTGGATGTCCCGTCCGCAACCAGATTCGCATCTTCGCCGGCGGTGGGCGTGACCGCGACCGTCGACGGCCACCAGATCCGCGTCGGTGGGCCTCGGCTGCTCGAAGAGCTCGGCGAACCAGAGGTCGACGTCGCCGAGCAATGGCGTGCGAACGGCTCGATCATCCTTCACGTCGCGCTAGATGGCACGGTCATCGGCGGTTTGAGTTTGGCCGATGAAGTCCGTCCCGAATCGCGCGACGCAGTGGACGCACTGCATGAACTCGGCGTCGAAGTCGTCATGATCACCGGAGACGCCGAGGCGGTCGCCAAGACGGTAGGCGAAGCACTCGGTATCGACCGCGTCTTCGCCGGTGTCCGCCCAGAAGACAAAGCATCCAAAGTGGCTGCGCTACAAAATGAAGGAAAGAAGGTCGCGATGGTCGGAGACGGCGTTAACGACGCTCCTGCCCTTGCACAGGCCGACGTCGGCATCGCCATCGGCGCCGGAACCGACGTCGCCATTGCCTCAGCGGGAGTCATCCTGGCCAGCTCGGATCCACGCTCGGTGCTTTCGGTCATCGAGCTTTCCCGGGCCACTTACCGAAAGATGAAACAGAACCTGTGGTGGGGTGCCGGCTACAACCTCGTTTCGGTGCCGCTTGCTGCCGGGATCTTGGCGCCGATTGGGTTCGTGTTGCCGATGTCGATCGGCGCCATCCTCATGTCGCTGTCCACGGTTGTCGTCGCCTTCAATGCGCAACTACTGCGGCGTTTGGATCTTCGACCGGAAGCCAGTGCGCAAGCCGTGTTGCAGCGCCGACATATCAGCACATGATCCCCGTCGACTGATTCAGGCACGACCTGAGCGCGAGGCAGGCGCGAGCCCTAGTGTTCGTGGCTGCTGTGGTCATGTGGAGGTTGCACCGGCAAAACCCGGTCCGCCTCGATCGCGGGTGCCTGCGGTGGCCCCGGTGTGCTGGGACCGCCACGGAGTGGGGCGGTGTGCTCAGGATCAACCGGACCGACGTTCAGGGGGACGACCGGCGCGGGATCGTGCTCGTGGGCGTGCTGGTAGCCGCCGTGATGGCCGTCGGCGTGCTCGCCGTTGGTTGCGTGATGACCTGCATCGATCTCAGCGGGGCCGTGATGATGGCTATGCCGCTGACCGGACACGATGCCCACCGTTGACGCCAGGGTGATCACCGCGACCGCGCCGATGAGCACTGCGGCGCTTGCGAACGCCGAAACCGGTTGTCCCTGCAGTCCTCGATACCCAATCCATCCAGCGCCCATCACGACATATGTCTGGAGCAACAAAGCGGCCAAGTCAGCGCCCTGTATTACTTCCGCCTGTCCCGCGTGAGGGCCGAATGGGGCGCCTGCGGTCCGCGACAGCGCCCATAAGGCGATGGCGCCGACATTCAGCACGATCCCCGCCGCCAGAACCGGAGTGGTCGTCCTGATGAGTACCGTTCCCGCCCAGACCAACTGAAGGAATGCAAGGACACCGAAAAACACTCCGGATAGTGTCCATTCCTGCCAGTGGGACGGGACCACCGCGAAGTGTACGACCGCCGCCCCGAGGGAAGCGAGCGCGGCGCAGCGAGCAGCCAACCGGCTGTCCGTTCTCGGTGCCGCCTTGATGGCCATCGTCAGATAATGGCATCTGACGTATGAAATTGAGGTCGTCGACATGACATCTCAACCCGACCGTGATCGATTTGTACCGGCTCGATTCCCTGCAGTCCTGACACACTGCGACCATCGCGGACGCGGAAGCAAAAGGCCCCGAGCTGGAGAACCAGTCAGGGCCTTCTACCTGCAATCACACGAGTCGGGGTGGCGGGATTCGAACCCACGACCTCTTCGTCCCGAACCACGACACCAGGGCGTTTGATTGAGTTGGTCTGATTTGTACTGTCAAATTTGCCCACGTCGGCGCGTTGGACGTGTTGGTTCCAAGCTAATGGTGTTGAACTTACTGCGGACTGGCTGCGGACTCTGGGCTGAGCGCGCAGGCCACACGTCTGTACGCCAATGAGCAGCGCTCGAGGAAGGCTCGATGACGAACGGGGGCAACACGGCCAGCGGTTGGATCCGCAGGACCGCCCGCTGGTTGTGGCACTTCGTCCTCAAGTCCCGACGAATTGTCCTTGGTGCACGATTCCCCACGTGGATGAGGGAGTGCCCCGACTGGGTCGCCGGCGCGCTCACGATCGGCACCGGCTTCACAGGTACCTTTACCGGACTGAGTTCCGGTACGGCCCGCATCCTCTGGATTGTCGGCACCGCGTTCCTGGCAATTGCGGCGATCCTGCTGGCTGCGGCGCGCGACATCCAACGCCGAAGCACCCGCACGATCATCGAGAAGGTCAGCAGAAAGCACCGCGAGCATCTTGAGAACCTCCTTGGCAACCAGCTACACAGCTTGATGCAGCTGGTCGCCGAAGCGATCGCTACCGAGAATCAGCAAGCACGATGTGCGCTCGCGCAGGCTTCTCGCGCGGCCCTTATTTCCGCTGCTGCCAATCTCGTGGGGGACAGCGCGGCGGGCACCCGCGCCAACCTCTTCCGACTGTCTGATGATGGGACTGAAATGCGTCTGGCGCCCGGCGGCTTCGCCGGCCGCGGTACACGATCCAACCGGGTCTTCCGCGCCGGCCACAAGACGTTTGACCTCGCCCTAGTCGAGCAAGGACGGTTCGTCCACTCAGCAAAGGACGAACTGGTAGGCGCGGAGCGAGAAGTGCCCTATGAAACTTTCATCACCTATCCGGTATCCGTGGGTCGAGAACGGCTCCATGGGGTACTTACGGTTGACAGCCTCCACACCGGGGACTTGGAGAAGAAGCGCGATCAACCTGTGATGGCAGTATTATCGGCGCTCATCGCCGCGACATATGAATGCGAGAAGTACCAGGATGCTCCGGAATAGTCGGCCGGGTGAGTACGCTGGTAGATGCGGAAGTCCGCAGCAAAGAGGAGACAGTCATGCAGGATAGTACCGAGCAAGTGTTTGACGCCCGGGATACAGAGGCCATCAAGCTGCTGAAGACTGACCCTGACAAGTATTTCGCCGAGACGAAGCGTCGCCTTCCGTTTGGTTTCTCCAGCCGCGACGACAACGACGAAAAGTAGAAACTACAGTTCATCCGAAGCCAGCGTGCTGGCGCGACCCCTGCTTCTCCCGTAAGGCATTGCTTCAGGCCAGGCCGCCCTCCGGGTGCCACCCGAAGATCGCCCATGGAATCGTGCCTTCTCCGGACAATGGTGGCTCGGTTTCCCGGTAGGCCCTGAACGCAGCCTAGAAACCTGCTCGGCATAAGGATTGACTCCGCATCAATTGACCCCACGTCAGCGGGATCGCGCTCTGCGGCAACCTCTACAGCCGCCGCCTGAGCGGCTTTAAGCAGGCCCGAACCCTGCGGGTTGCGCAAACTTTGTCGGCGGCGTCGCTAGGGTTTCGAACAGGGGCGTTGAGCAAGGTCCCGGATTAATGGGGAGGGAAGCGCACGTGCGATTGACTGTCGACAAGGTCGTGACCTGGAACGACCCGTCGGCGCCCGGCGGAGTCACGACCGAAAAGGTCTACCTCGGTCCCGACCCCTTCGGCCTCGGCGGATTCCAAGTGGCAGTCGCTACAGCTGCGACCGCTCCTTCCCGACAAGTCCTTCGCGACCTATTTGGCGCTCGAAAGGGCAAGACCCAGGTTCAACTCGTAGTAGCCGTCGTCCACGACGGCACGGTCCATCTATTCGGTCCCGACCCGCAGGCACAACCTATCGAGCTTCCGATCGAGCAGGCGGAGCGCCAGCTTCAATCAGTCCTCGCCGAGCCTGACGTGCTGGCGGCCACTGAACGATTCGCTGGCTTCCGCAAGGCCGGCGACTCGACCGGAGTTCCGGGATTCACGAACAGCGGGCTGTTCGCGACGCACCACCTGACAAAGAACGTCCCACAGCGGGCAGATTGGGAGGGCCTTGGCAATCACGCCCTCCCCCTGCTCAGCCTGCGCAGAACGAAGCTCATCGAAGCGCTCGGCTTCAAGACTCAGGCCGGCCCGAACGGGACGCTATTGCTCTCGATCGACGGGCACCCACCACGCGCGGTTGCCATCCTCCTCGATGACACCGAGCAGTTCGACGCGAAGACCCAGCGGTTCCAGCTTTCTCCCGTTGCGTTCGGTCTTGCTGTGGCTTCACGCCAGGAGGTTCCATGGCTGGTGGTCCTCCGCAAGGATCAAATTCGGCTGTACCCGGGACGCGACGGCGTGGGCGTCGGTTCGAAGGGGCAGGCCGAGACCTACTTCGAGGTCGACCTGTCGATCATCGACTCCGAGTACGCCGCACTGCTGCCGCTTATCTTCTCGGCAAGTGCACTGACGACGGACGGCACCGCGGACGAGCTGTTGCGGGACAGCGGTCGCTACGCCACCGAACTCGGGGCACGTCTGCGGGAGCGCATCTATGACGAGATCGTTCCACCCGTCGCCGTCGAGGTCGCGCAGCGCCTCGCGAAGAACGCGGGCGTGAAGCTAGACGCTGACGGACTTTCCACGGCCTACCGTGTCACGCTGCGGATCCTCTTCCGCTTGCTGTTCCAGGCGTATGCCGAGGACCGGGGGCTGCTGCCGTCGGGCCGCAACGAAGGCTTCGACGCCAACAGCCTCAAGACCAACGCGCGGCGTCTTCTGGAGTCCGACACCGAGGAGTTCGGAGGGGGCTCAACGATCTGGCTGGACCTTGTTCAGGTATGGAACGCCATCGACCACGGCAACCCGCAGTGGCAGATCCCTTCGTACAACGGCGGTCTCTTCTCTACCGACCCGGACCGATCGCCCGAGGGCGCATTGATCAAGAAGATTGAGCTTCCCGACAACGTACTCGGCCCCGCGTTGCGAAGCCTGCTCATCGACGTGAGCAGTGACGGCACCCTCGGGCCGGTCGACTTCCGCTCGCTGAGTGTCCGTGAGTTCGGCACGATCTATGAAGGGCTTCTCGAGAGCTCGCTTTCCCTGGCTGAAGAGGATCTCACGGTCGACGACAGCGGGGCGTGGGTCCCGGCCGTGAAGGGCGACGAGATCCGTGCACCATCGGGCGCGGTCTATTTCCATACGGCTTCCGGTGAGCGCAAGGCCACAGGCTCCTACTTCACGCCGAAAATTGTCGTCGACCATCTCATCGAGCGCTCCATCGTCCCGGTGTTGACCGAGCACTTGGAAAAGATCGCGGGTCACCTATCTAAGGGTGACGCGGCAGCAGCGGCACGTGAGTTCTTCGACTTTCGGGTCGCGGACCTCGCGATGGGTTCGGGCCACTTCCTGGTTGCAGCGGTCGACAAGATCGAAGCGCTTATGCGCACGTTCCTCACCGAACACGCCGTTCCCGGCGTCACCGAAGAACTGTTGAGGCTGGCGGGCGTGGCCAGGGATGCGCTCGGCTCAGACGACGTCGCCAAGAGCGAGGTCGACGAGGTGGGCCTCCTGCGCCGCCAGGTCGCGCGCCGCTGCATCTACGGACTCGACATCAACCCGATGGCCGTCGAGCTTGCCCGTTTGGCGCTGTGGATTCACACGTTCGTGCCCGGTCTCCCGATGAGCAACCTCGACCATGGACTCGTCAACGCCAACAGCCTTACCGGGATCGGCACTATCGATGAGGCGCTCGACGCCCTTCAGCCTGGCCGCGCACCCGGCGAAGTCACTCTCTTCGACGAAATATTGACCGATCAGCTCGCTTCGTCGAAAACGCTTCTTGTCGACGTCGCCAACGCGAGTGAGGCCAACAAAGCCGAGGTCGAGGAAGGCGCCCGACTCCTCGCGGAGGCCCGTGAGGCGGCCGATACCGCCCGGCGCATCTTCGATGCAGCGGTTGCTGCACGAATGGGTTGGATCGACCCTGGGGTGATCCTCGATGAGGAATCGCTTCAGCGCGTCCTCGAACAACCTGGGGTTGCTAGGGCAGCGGAAGACCTTCAGCCCGCGCACATGCCGTATCTATTCCCTGAGGTGTTTCTGCGAAGTGCGGACGGTTTCGACGTGCTCCTCGGAAACCCACCGTGGGAAAAGGTAAAAGTCGAAACGCACCAGTGGTGGGGGCTTCGTCTTCCAGGCCTTCGCAGTATGCCCCAAAAGGCGAAGATTGCTGCGCTGCAGACGTTCCGCACGTCACGACCGGACTTGGATAAAGAGTTCGAGATTGAGCAGGAGCAGGTGCTCGCTCTCAATCAGGCGATAAAGAGTGGACCGTTCAAGCTCGGCTCAGGCGACACCGATCTCTATCAAGCCTTCGCGTGGCGAAACTGGCAACTTCTGCGCCGGGGCGGACGCGCGGCGGTCGTGTTGCCGCGCGGTGCGCTCTCGGGGTCGGGACTCGCTGAGTGGCGGCGAGAAGTCCTGGCGCAGGGGGCCTTCGCTGATGTGTGTTTCATCGAAAACGCAGGGAGGTGGGCCTTCGACATGGAGCCCCGCTACACGATAGGCCTCACCGTCACCGAGCGAGGCGACGATCATGCCGCCCGATGGGTCGGACCGTTCTCGAACGAGAAGGACTTGCGTTCGGGTGCCGCGCAATTGACTCACGTCAAGGGAGAGGAGTTTGTTTCGTGGTCGAATTCAGCGGCATTCCCGCTGATTCCCGATCCCAAGTCAGCCGAGGTCTTCGGTCAGATGAAGAAGAGTCCACGCTTCGACGAAGCGCGAGACGGCTGGGAATTCCGCCCCATCCGCGAGCTCGATGCCACTGGCGACAAAAAGGTTATGGAGTTCGACATTGAAGAGGCTAACGGCCGCATTCCGATCGACGCTGGAGCCTCTTTCAACTTGTGGTCGCCGGACTACGGGACGCCTTATGCATACAGCCCGCAAGAAGTGCTGCGCACATACCTCGGCGCCAAGGTAGCGACCTCTTCGAGGAACAGTCGGTCCGCTCTTTTCGGCATGGACTTCGAATCCGGCGAGCTTCCGCTCGATCAGCCGAGGATCGCTTTCCGAGACATCACGCGAGCCACAGACACTCGGACTGCGATCGCCTGCTTATTGCCGCCGGGGACTGCGACGGTTCACAACGCGCCGGCTCTGATTCGCAGGAGCGGCACGCCTCGTGCGGAAGCGTTCTTGCTCGGCGTCATGTGCAGCATTCCGTTCGACTGGGGTGCAAGGCGCTGGGTCGAGCTGCACCTCACATACGAGGTCCTATTCCAGTTGCCGGTTCCGCGCTACATCGCCGAGTCCGCCCTATGCAGCAGGGTCGCGCAGATCGCTGGGATGTTGGCAGCAGTAGATGACCGCTACACGGAGTGGGCCTCCGCGGTTGGCGTCGCCGTTGGGTCGGTGAAAACGGCAGCCGAGAAAGACGACCTGATCGCCGAACTCGATGCATTGGTAAGCCTGCTTTACGGGTTGACGGAGGATCAGGTCGAGCACGTTTTCGCGACGTTCCACCGGGGCTGGAACTACGAATCTCGCCTCCAGGCTGTCGTTAAGCATTACCAGGTTTGGAAGCACAAGGCATGACCGGGATAGATACTGAGTGGGCTATTGGGGCGCTCTACGAGTTCGTTCATGCAACCGACGAAGTCGGTTATGACAATGATCCGAGCAGTGGCGTGGTGGTGTTCGGAACTCACCAACGCCAACCGGACAGCGTTGTTGCGGAGTTGGCACATGTGGCCGAACAAATTCTCGATCGCGTCCTTCCTGAATGGCGTTCCGCCGACGACCGGCCGAAAGATGTTCGGCATAAGGCTCGCTGGAAACACTTGCGCGACTGGGCAGGCCGCGGAATGGCCGCGCTTAAGCGCGAACAGGAGTTGCGTGAGAAACTGGGCGAGGACGCGCCGCAGCTCTCGGCCGCGCGACTTCATCCTTGGGTTTGGAGCGGTGCGAAGTCCCTGTGGGTTTCACGCCACTTCCGCTCTGCGGTTGAGGACGCTGCGAAGAAGGTCAATGCCGAGACACAGAACAAGGTCAGGCGGCGGGACGTCAGCGAAACGAACCTCTTCAGGGAGTCCTTCAGCCCCGACCCTCCAGCGGAGGGACGTCCACGGCTTCGGCGGATGGCGGACGACGGAAGCGATACGTATCGGTCGATGCAGCGCGGCGGGATGGCCCTTGCGGAAGGGATCTTTGCGGGGATTCGAAACCCGTTCAACCACGAAGATCCCACCGACATTCAAGAGCAGGTTGCGCTGGAGTATCTCGCCGCTCTGAGCGTCCTTGCGCGATGGGTCGACGAGTCGACCGTGGAGCATGCCTCATGACCCAGCTTCCTGATTTCGCGACGAACCATTCGCCGAGTGACGCCGCGTCCACAGTTGCGGATAAGGTCAACGAGCTCTTTTATCTGTTGCGCCAGAACAAAGTAACTGCACCGCCGATCGCGATCGCGACGGCGTACATCAACCCGGCAGGCTTCGCGCTGCTCGCCGACGAACTGGAGCGGGCGCCTCGTGTGCGCGTTCTTCTAGGCGCGGAACCCGAGGAAGATTCCGTTCGAGCGATCGTTTCTGGCGACGCCGATCAAGACGCGCGGCGCGACGCCGCAGTACAGCATCACGAAGCATGGCTGGAAGCCGAGCGGGACATGATGGGGTTTGCGCGAATACCCACCGCCCAGGCGAGGCGGTTGGTCGAGTGGCTGCGCAGCGTCGACCCGGCTGGCAAGGCGAAGGTCGAGGTACGACGTTATGCAGGCGGTTTCCTGCACGGTAAGGCGTATCTTGTCCAGGACGGCGCCGCGCAGGCGGCAATCGCTGGTTCATCGAACATGACGTACGCCGGTCTGGCGCACAACGCGGAGCTGAATCTCGGCACCGGCGGTGGTACCAGCTCGGCTGCGAAGGTCTGTGAATGGTTCGAGCACTTCTGGAATTTCAGCGACCACTACGACCTGGCTGAGCTCTATGGCCGCTTGTGGGAGCCCCACACGCCATGGGTCATCTACCTTCGGATGCTCTGGGAACTCTATGGCGATCACCTTGAGGCCGACGAGAACCCGAATGTTCGTACGGGACTCAACCTCACGCGGTTTCAGGCAGACGGCGTGGCTCGGATGGAACGACTACTCGACGAGCACGGAGGTGTGCTAGTCGCCGACGAGGTTGGTCTCGGCAAGACATTTCTTGCCGGCGAAGTGATCTATCGAACGGCAAACATCAACCGGCAGCGGGTGCTAGTTGTCGCTCCGGCCGCACTGAAAACCTCAATGTGGGATCCGTTTCTGGTGACGCACGACTTCAGCAGGTGGGTGAAGGTCTATTCGTACGAAGAAGTGCGGAACCGCCTCGACCCTGACAAGGGCCCCATCGACGCGTTCTTGCAAGAGGTTGAGGACTACTCGCTTGTCGTGATCGACGAGGCCCATAACTTGCGGAACTTCGGCGCACAGAGGTCCGGTGCTGTAGATCGCGTCATCACCGCGGGCAGGCCCAAGAAGGTCGTGTTGTTGACGGCAACGCCGGTCAACAACTCGTTGATCGACCTCGAGACTCTCATCAAATACTTCATACGCGATGACGCCCGCTTTGCCTCGCTGGGCATTCCGAGCATCCGGGAATACATCAAGCGGGCGCAGGCGGTCGACCCAACAAACCTCACGCCAGAGCACCTGTTCGACCTCATGGACCAGGTCGCCGTGCGGCGTACCCGAAAGTTCGTGAAGGAGCACTACGCGAACGAGCTGATCATCGGGCCCGACGGCAAACCGACCACGATCAAATTTCCGCAGCCGAAGGTGCGGCGCATCGACTACGACCTCGACGCTGAAGGCCTCACGCTTATCGACGCGATGGTCTACGCGCTCGATGATCCGACCGACCCCCATGCGCCTCGCGCCTGGGAGGACCGCAGCCGGGATCCCAAGCGGCTCATGCTCGCCCGCTATCTATCCAGCATGTACACCGTTGACCACGACTTGCAGGAGTACCAGATTACCAATGCTGGGCTACTTCGTTCGGGCCTGCTCAAGCGGCTGGAATCCAGCCCTCACGCGCTTCACGCGTCGCTGGAAAAGATGATCGTCTCCCACGAGGCGTTCCTCGACGCTTTGGGCAAGGGTTTCGTGCTCAAGGGCGAGGCCCTGAGCGACTGGGTTTCGTCCGACTCAGATGACCTTGACGAGTTCGTGGCCGAATTCGACGAGGACGACCAGATTGAGGCGGTCGGCGGCTATCACCTGGCGGAACTGGCAGCTGACGTCGAGTCCGACATCACGCTGCTGTGTGAGCTGCGCGACCTTGCGGCGACGGTGATCAAAGGGGTTGAACCCAAGGCTCAGAAGCTCATTGACGAGTTAACCGAGATTGCAAGGGAGGCGCGGCGAGTCGACCCGCGCGGTTTATCGCACAGCGATCGTCGGAAGGTCATCGTGTTTTCAGCCTTCACAGACACGGTCATTCCTATTCACGCGGCCGTGGAGGAGGCCATCAACGCTTCTCCCGAGGGATCGCCTCTGGCCGATTTTAGAAACCGTGTTGCTCCGCCGATCATGGGGTCATACGCGAAAGTGCATGAGCGTGGGGCCACCGGAGGCGTAGACCAGGGCGGTCGTGCGTCGACAATTGCCGGGTTCGCTCCACAGACGGCCGGTCCTCGTAACGCTGCCGGTGAGCCAACGGCGAAGGATGAATTCGACATCCTCTTCACCACTGATGTCCTCGCTGAGGGTATGAACCTCCAGCAGGCCGGTCAGATGATCAACTATGACCTCCCGTGGAACCCGATGCGGATCGTTCAGCGCCACGGCCGCGTCGATCGCATCGGATCAAAGCACGACTACGTCCACCTTGGGCTGTTCTTCCCCGCCGAGCGGCTTGACGCCTTGCTCGAGTTGGAGGCTCGCTTGGAGGCGAAGCTC
This sequence comes from Mycobacterium sp. pV006, assembly GCF_041287115.1. Lineage (NCBI taxonomy): Bacteria > Bacillati > Actinomycetota > Actinomycetes > Mycobacteriales > Mycobacteriaceae > Mycobacterium > Mycobacterium sp. pV006. The sequence goes on from NZ_JBGGKT010000010.1 coordinate 170,570, forward strand.
GCTCTGGCAGACGCAGCCGTCGGTGCCGGCGAAGTGCTGCCGGGACGAGGTCCAGGCCACGAGGTCAACCTCGCCGATGATCAGGTCGTCGACGAGTTCGAGAAGCTGCTTGACGCCGGCGGCTCGAGTGCCTCACTCTCTGGCGAGGAGTACCGTCGTCGCCTCTACGGCGCCTTCGATATGGAGCCTGTCCTGAAGTCCGATATCCGCGGCCTCCCTTTTGGATCGGGCAGCGGCTTCGTAAACCCGGCCGTGCAAGGCAACGGCTACGTGTTCTGCATCAAGATCGGTAAGAGTGGCAAGCCCTGGTTCCGTTACGTTCCCACGACGGAGGATTGGTCCATCAGATACACGGAAGACAGGCTCCCAATCGTATCGTCGGACACGCTGATCTCTCTTCGCGTAGCCGATCCGGAGGGCGCCATTGCCGAGCGGTGGCTGCCCGACGAGGTCTACGACAAGGCCTTTGACGCGTGGGAGGTCGCACGTGATAGCGCCTACATGGCGTGGAAGGAACTCACCGACCCCAATGCTTTCCAACCCGACTTGCCGCTGTCGTTTAGAGACGCCTACTCGCTCGTGCTTGGCAAGGGCGGATACCTCGGGAAGGATGCGCAGATTGCGCTCGCTAACCGCCTTCGCAGCGTGCCGTCGGCAAAGGTATCCCGTCAGGTGCGGAGAGCCCTCAATCAAGGCCGCACTGACGAAGAGCGCATCAAGCTCGTAGCCGAAGTGCTCGACGAGGCAGGCATCACCGCACCCCCGCCGCGCGAGCCTCTGCCCGACATCGAAGAGCACGAAGTGCGACTCGTGACTTGGGTGGCCGTTCACGGGACTCGAGGCCTTCTGTAACTCGTTGAATGACCTCCGACTTCAAACTCTCGATTTCAGCCATTCGCAGTGCGTCGGCCTGAATACCAGACGAAGCGGGTGATCGGTCCTCGCGGTCCTCGCGTGACGTCCCGCCCTAATCGAAATCTCACAGCCGACGATGCCGGGGGAGAGTTGCGGATATTAGACATTCTTGGCGTCGCGACGGCTGGCAGCGATACGGCGCTGAGCGCCGTCTGGCGAGCGGATGGACGCACCGGTCTGCTCGCCCACGGTTACTGCTTCGATGCCAAGTTGGGGTCCGCTGAAAATTCGTCCGGCGATAACTGACCGTTTCCGGCCCGGAGTGCAAGAGGTGTGTGGAATCGGCATTGAACGGAGGCTTGATGTGATGCGGCAGTGTCGAGGTGCATTGACCCTGCGGCAACGTGGCGGAGGATAAGGCGATGAGCACCTGCGAGTTCCGCGACGACGACACCGGCTACATGGAGTGGCTCACCGAGCACCCCGCTGGCTTCGTGATCAACATCAGGCGTAATCACAGTCCGACCGACGCGCGCGTTCACGGTGCCGACTGCTCGGCGATCAGCGTTCGGCAGCAGGGCGGCAAGGGATCATGGACCGACCAATACGTGAAAGTCTGTGCGGAGCACATGATCGGGATCGAACAGTGGGCGGCCGAACACGTAGGAGAGCCAATCTCGGGGTGCAGGACGTGCCGTCCTGGCCAAGACGTACCTCCGCGTGTTCTCGACAGGGAGACAGAGACCGCAGCTTCGAGCTCTGAACACGCAGACCGCTTTGAGATCCACGGACCGGACGGTGAGGTCGTCCAGGCGTGGGCCGATGACTACATCCGATTCGAGCGCCAACATCGGCCTGACTGGCAGGAGCGCTTGCGTTCGGCTATCAAGTCCCGTTGCAGGCAACTGGAGCCTGCAGGGGGACAGGTGCTACACGCCACATTCTTTGGCGAGAAGGACGACAGGGCAGACGTCGAAAACGTCGTGCTCTACGGCATCGACTCCTTCGCAGTGGCTGGCGCCAACGGAATGCGCTTCGAACTCGCCGGTGCCGCGAAACTAGCTCCGAGTGGTGCCGCGTACGCGTTTAGCTACCGCTACGCGCTTCGGTCGCGGTCTGATGGCTTCGACATCTGGCAGCAGGGCCGACAGCTGGCGGCGTTCGGTTGGACGGACTTGGGCGCGTTCGCAGGGGAGAAGCTGGCAGCACAGGTGTGGCTAGCAGTGGTCCGCGGACAGGTCAAGGTGGCTGGGCCAGTCTGTGATCGAGGGACGGCTTTCGCGGTCATGGTCGAGGTGCGACCTCCACATAGGCATCGGCGAGTGTTGGGCAACCTGGTGAAGGGGATCGTTGACGGTGTGGTCGCTGCGTTCCAGGCGCACACTGACACAACGATCCTGCAGGAGGCCGCGGCGCGGCTCGCAACAAGTCTCGCGGCCGATTCCGCAGAGATTGAACATCACCTGCTCGATCAACGCCGCGCTGTGCTCGGCTCGGTGCCGCGACTCGTCCGCTTGTCTAACGACGGCGTCGTTTGGGCACCTGCCGACGAGTTCTGCGTCGCCGGCGAGCTACTCCAGGTTGAAGCGATAGATGAGCACTGGGCGTTTCGGGGCGAGGTCGTCGAAGTCTCCCGCTGACATCACGGTGCGACGGCGTTAATCGGGCCTCGTAGGTCGCCCTGCCGTGGGTCTCGGACTGTCTGTACGAATGTGGCTCTGGTGGTGGACTAATCCGGCTGCCGGTTCGTAGGTTGCAGACATGGGCGGGAATGAGAAGCTTCTTGCGCGGCGCCGGGCATGGGAAGCGCAGCGAAAGAAGATAGAGGAGCGGGCTCGCCGTGATCGAGCGAACGCGGCGGGTGCCGAGGAGATCCGGGCAATTCTCCATAGAGTTGACGTCGTTGATATTTGGGAACGCAAGCGATTAGACCAGGCCGACGCGAACATCCGCGCTGATGCGGTGAAGAGGCGGTCGGGTCACTTCCGTGGACTGCAGACCGTCGTCGACCAGATGCGGGCTCGCGGCCAAACCTTGGCGCAGATCGCTGAACTCGTAGGCGTGGATGTCCGCGAGATCCAGATCGTCCTGCGCCGGGCGCGCACTGGAGATGAGGGTGGACGGGGTTCACTAGCTTCGGCGGCAGCGAGTTCGCGACCTGTTGATGCAGCGAGTCCGGACGTCGCCTCGGTCAGCGTCGATCCATTGCCTGAGGATGTGCGACGGGGGTCCGCCGGTGAGGGTGTTGATGGTGGTTACGACCCGACTCGCTGTGTTCGCTGCGATGCGGTGATGCTTGATGAGGACACCGCTCCTCGGCGCGGCCGTCGTCGACTGTATTGCTCGGACACGTGTCGTCGAGATGCGTCGGCGGCGCGCACAGCCGCGGAGCGCTACGGCGCACCGATACGAATCGTCGAGGTGTCGAAAGTCATTGCATCGCAGGAGCAATCCGCGCCAACAGGCGGACGGAGCGAGTCTGCCGTACAGGTGGATGCCGTCGGAACTGCTCTGGGTGACGCCGGGGTGCTGTGTGAGTTGCTCGCACGTGTGGCAGAGCAGGCTCGGCTTAAGAAGCTGGATCGGGCAACGCTGACGGCCGCGCGGGATCTGTCCAATGCCGTTCATCCGCACCGTAGTTGGTGAGAAGCTCAGGCGAATCAGCGGCTCGTGTGTCTCGACGTCTGTCGGGAACGTCGTCCGGCGGGACTACACCCGGTCATACTCGCGGCGGTCCGGCCAGTGGTGTGGAGTGCCCTCTGCGCGAGGTCATCTGACAGATACTCGATACTGGCCTGCAACTCGTAGACGGCATCCTTTCGCGCTTCAGCGATCATCACTGAAGCGCCCTCGGAATGGGGTAGGCAGCCGTTCTGCCGACTGAATCCGTCAATCACGACGTCGATCAGGTCGTCGAACCGGCTAATCATCTGCTGAGCGTCCATGTCGGCGTGCTCCGCGATGAACTCGTCGCGGTCGTCGGGAGTCCAGGACGGAGGGAAGGACAGATGCGTCCGGTAGAGGTCTCGGATCGCGGCGTCGAGACGGCCCGAGAATGCGGTCTCCGGCCAATCAGTGACCGCGGCGTCGGCCAACCGCTCCAGATCTTCATCGAGATTCATGTCAACTGGCCTTACCGTGTGTGTCCTGATGATGCCCTCCGGCACCGACAAGACAATGCGCGATTCCGGAGAACCACGGAGGCATTGCTATGCGGGTAGGTCTTCGCGACGCTCATCGGCGACCGGAGCAGCCGGGACCTCAGGGTTAGGCAGCGTGGTGGGGCTCGACCGCACCAGTGAGGGACGCGAGGATTGCGAGGCTTGTTCAGCCACTACATCTTTGTATGGCGGATAGATGGTCCATAGCAACACATTCCGATGGTTACGTGCACCGTCGTCATCGATGACCCATCCCAGGCTCCGCAATGCCGGCGCGTGCCGCCTCAGAATTGCCGTGACATCGCGGCCGTTCCTCGGCCATTCTTTGGGCCGTCGCCAGTGGTCGCTGACCGGGGTGACCATCGTGAGGAGATCACCGCCAGATTTTCCGACAAGTGGTTCTCGGGTGTGCCGGCGCAGTTGTTCGATGAACGGGTCGGCGGACAGGCTGTCCTCGGAGAGCTGATTGGCGCGCGAGAGGTAGCGACGTAAGCCATGGGTCGACAAGACCTCGTCCACGGCCGCCAAGGTGCGGCCAAAGTCCGCCATTCGTGGCGCATCGTCGACCACGATGGTCGCCAGGCGCTGATGGACGGCGCAGGCTAGGTCGATGAGCCCTCCTAAAATGCCTGGTAGAGACTCCACCCACATCTGTCGCATCGTGGCCTCCGGTTGTCGCATGTGGCGATCGATGCGTCGCAGGTCGACCGTCGCAAGTCGCTCGGCGAGGTCGGGACGTACCGCACCGACGTCGATGCCATTGATGATGACGCAGCGGCGGAACTTCACAACCGCCAGATCGGCGTCCGTGTAAAGCGCACGTTTGACGTTGCCGTCGCCAGTGGCGGCACGGCACAGCGAGTCCGACAACCACGGCGGGATGGCGGACAGGTTGTCCAGGGCGACCACCCATGAGCCGGAGGCGGCGGTCACCCAGGAGTCGGCGTCGCGCGGCGCCTGGCGCAGCGGGACCGGCGACGGGTCGATGAGGTCGACCAGCATCCGTGTCGTCGTGCTCTTGGCGCTGCCTTGCTCGGCGAAGAGGGCCAAGACAGGATGCGGCACGTCGCATTGGATCAGTGCAGCGACGAGCACCGCGAGCAACACGGGCCGATCTTCGACGGCGACATTGACGAAATCCCATAGCTTCTTTAAATCACCATCGGCCGGAGGTAGGGGCATGGCTGCGGTCAGCCTCGTTCGAGAAAACCGCACCGGAGCCGAGTCGAGGATCGTCCAACGGCCCGAGCCGATGCGAATGACCTTGCCGTCGGGTCGTCCGGTATCGATATAGCACGCCTCGTGGTGCTCAGCAACGCGCAGGTGCAGCTTCTCCGGGGCCTGGGCAGCTGCCAGGCCTTCAAGGATCAACGTAGCGTCGGTGAGTGCTTGGCCGCCGGCGACTGCGCCGGTCTCGGCGAAGTATCTGGCGGCGAGGTCGGCGCGCAGTCCGGTTCGGCCACCGCGAAGGAGCATCGCGATATGCGGGCGCGTACGTTCGGCGCCGAACGGTTCGCCGTCTTCGGACACCCCGAGAAGGTAGCGTTCCTGCGCCATGCCGACCAGACGGGCGGCGACTGACCGCTTGTCAGCTTTTCCATTGGCGCTCATAGGCTTTCCTGCCCGTGGTGCTTCTGCAGGCAGGCAAGACGAGCTATTCTCATGAGGAACTTCCGTGTTTGAGGTTCGGGTGGTTTGAACGAAAAGCCTCGGCTAGTCCCCGGGGCTTTTCGCTTGGATGGTCGTCATGCTGCGTCGCCGCCTCCTCGACGGGTTGCATTTTCCCGCTGCGAGATCCATCGCAGTACCTCGTTGCGCCGATAGACGACTCGGCGTCCCAGGGTGAAGCTTGCCGGTCCTATGTCCGAGTGCCGCCAGTACCGCAGTGTTCCGACCGGAACTCCGGTCAGCTCCGACACCTGTTTAGCTCCAAGCAGTTCCATGTGATTCCTCCTAGATCAAACTTTCTCCGTACGGATCTCACCCTGCTGGTGGCTTTATCGATCTGTCCACCAGTAGCGTGCAATTCACGCTGAAATTGGTGCCGGTCGGTTCTTCTCACCGACTGTCGGTGGTCGGTGCCAAACTGGCGTTGGCAGAGGAGCAGCTATGCAGAGACGTAACCGCCGAGCCGGTGTTGAAGACCGCTGGCGGCGATCCGACGGAAGCCGCTCGGCGCGCGCAGGCAAGGGACGCCGCTGGCTGGCACGTTATGTCGATGAGCACGGACAGGAGAACACCCGCTCTTTCGAGCGAAAGGTCGATGCACAGGCGTGGTTGAACGAGATCACGGCCGCCCAAACGACTGGAACATATGTGACACCAAGAGCCGGGCGTGTGACGGTCCGTGAGTTGCATGTCAAATGGCTTGGTACTCAGGGTCATTTGAAGGAGACGACTGTCGCTACGCGGGCATTTGCGTGGTCGGGTTACGTGGAAAGCAGGTGGTCATCGGTTTCGGTGGCTGACGTGCAGTCGTCGGACATCAGGTCTTGGGTTCAGGAGCTCGCTGTCGGCGGTGCGAAGCCCGCGACCATCGAGAACGCACTCAGCGTGTTGAGGCAGATCCTTGAGATGGCCGTTGAGGACAAGCGGATATCCCGCAACCCTTGCACGGGCGTCAAATCGCCACGACGACACCACCGACCGCGGGGTTACCTGACTCACGAGCAGGTGGAACTCCTGGCTGGGGAGGTCGGCGACTATGCGACCATCGTCCGGTTCCTGGCGTACACCGGGCTGCGCTGGGGTGAGATGGCAGCGCTGCGGCTGGAGTCATTCGACATGCTGCGTCGCCGGGTCAACATTTGTCAGGCAGTCGCAGAGGTCGGGGGCCGACTGGTCTGGTCTACGCCGAAGTCGCATGAGCGTCGTTCGGTGCCGTTCCCGGCGTTCCTTGCTGAGCCTCTGGCTGAGCTCATGGTCGGCAAGCGGCGCGAGGATCTGGTGTTCACCTCGCCGGAGGGGTCGGTGCTGCGGGTCTCCACCTGGCGACCACGGGTGTTCAACGCGGCGGTCAAACGACTCCAGAAGAAGCATCCGACTTTTCCAGCTGTCACCCCGCACGACCTTCGTCATACCGCGGCGTCCTTGTCGATCAGTGCGGGCGCTAACGTCAAGGCCGTTCAGACGATGCTCGGCCACGCGTCGGCGGTCCTAACTTTGGATACGTACGCCGACTTGTTCCCGGACGACCTGGAGCAGGTTTCTGCGGCGCTCGATGCCGCCCGAAGCAAGTCGTTGAAAGCCGCTGCGGACCAGCTGCGGACTGAGATGCAAGAAGGCCCCGACTGGAACGACCAATCAGGGCCCCTCACCTGCGATGACACGAGTCGGGGTGGCGGGATTCGAACCCACGACCTCTTCGTCCCGAACGAAGCACGCTACCAAGCTGCGCCACACCCCGCGTGAAGCCACGACAGCGTATCGCATCGGCTGCCGTTGAAGCCAAACGCCCACTGCTCGCACGGGATGGAAATCACTGTCGGTGGTGTTGTCCAGACTGACTGTCGGAAACGAGAGAAGCGAGGCGAGAGATGACCGTACTCGGAGCGTCGATCTACGTGGGCTTTTTCGTGCTGGCAGCGCTGTGGCTGTTCCTCACCTCCGACGGGCCGCTCATCCGCAACTCCGATTCGGGCCAGCGCCCGGAGCGTTCGAACTCGGCGAGCACCTCCGACGGCCCGGACAGTTCCATGCCGTGGCTGGTCAGCCACTCGTCGCAGAAGTAGGTCTCGCTGTAGCGGTCACCACCGTCGGCGAGCAACGTCACCACCGAACCCCGGCGACCCTGCTCGGCCATCTGCGCCAGCAGCGCGAACGCGCCCCAGATGTTCGTCCCGGTCGACGGGCCCACCCGTCGTCCCAGCACGCGGCTGACGTGGTGCGCCGCAGCCACGGACCCCGCGTCGGGCACCGACACCATCGCATCGACCACGCCCGGCAGGAACGACGGCTCCACCCGCGGCCGGCCGATGCCCTCGATCCGTGACGACGCGCCCGTGACGACGTCGGGATCCCCGGCGGCATACGACGGGAAGAACGCCGAGTTCTCCGGATCCACCACGCACAACTTGGTGGCGTGGCGGCGGTACCGGATGTAGCGGCCGATGGTCGCGCTGGTGCCGCCGGTGCCCGCCCCGACGACGATCCATTCCGGGATCGGATGGGTCTCCTCGGCCATCTGGGAGAAGATCGACTCGGCGATGTTGTTGTTGCCCCGCCAGTCGGTGGCCCGCTCGGCGTGGGTGAACTGGTCGAGATAGTGCCCACCGGTCTCCTCGGCCAACCGCTGCGCCTCCGCGTACACCTGCGCCGACTCGCGCACGAAATGGCAACGCCCGCCCTGGGATTGGATCAGCGCGACCTTGGCCGCGCTGGTGGACTCCGGCATCACCGCGATGAACGGCAGGCCGAGCATCGCCGCGAAGTAGGCCTCCGAGACCGCTGTGGAACCCGACGACGCCTCGATGACGGTGGTGTCCTCACCGATCCAGCCGTTGCACAACCCGTAGAGGAACAGCGACCGCGCCAACCGGTGCTTGAGGCTGCCGGTGATGTGGGTGGTCTCGTCCTTCAGATACAGCGCCAAGTCACGCTCACCCGCCCACGTGGGCAGTGGGTAGCGCAGCAGGTGGGTGTCGGCGCTGCGGCGGGCATCGGTCTCGATGAGCCGCACTGCATTGTCGACCCATGCGCGGGACGGTTGCCGACAGCCCGCGGGCGTCACCGCGCCGATACGGTCGGGTGCGACTGGCCGGCCTGCACACCGGCGTCGGAGCCGCCCGTGGGTGCGGCGACCAGCGTCAGCAGCGTGGCCTCGGGCCGGCAGCAGAACCGCAGCGGCGCGAACGGCGAGGTTCCGATGCCGGCCGACACGTGCAGCTGCGTGTGCGCACCCCAGCGCGACGGACCCTTGGCGCGTGACCGGTCCAGCTCGCAGTTGGTGACGATGGCGCCGTAGAACGGCAGGCACAACTGGCCGCCGTGGGTGTGCCCGGCCATCACCAGTTGGTAGCCGTCGGCGGCGAAGCGGTCCAGTACCCGCGGCTCCGGAGAATGCGTCAGACCCAGCGTCAGATTGGCCGCGGCCTTCGCCGGGCCGGCGATGGTCGCATACCGGTCCCGGGACAGGTGCGGGTCGTCCACCCCGGCGGCAGCGATGTGCAGGCCCTTGACCTCGAGCTCGCGCTTGGTGTGGGTCATGTCCAGCCAGCCGCGTTCGGTGAACGCGGCCCGCAGATCCTGCCAGGGCAGCGGTTCGCCGTGGATGCGGTGGGTGGGCTTGGTCAGATAGTTGGCCGGGTTCTTCAGCCTCGGCGCGAAGTAGTCGTTGCTGCCGAACACGAACAGCCCGGGCACGGCCAGCAGGTCGCCGAGGGCCTGCACGACCGCCGGGACCGCCTTCGGGTGGGCGAGGTTGTCACCGGTGTTGACCACCAGATCCGGCTCCCAGCGCGCGAGGTCGCGCAACCAGTCCTGCTTGCGTCGCTGCGTGGGACGCATGTGGATGTCGCTGATGTGCAGCACCTTCAGCGGCGACGAACCGGGGGACAGCACCGGCATGGTCGCCTGACGCACGACGAAGGCGTTGCGCTCGATCAACGAGGCGTAGCCGATTCCGGCGACCAGCGTGCCCAGCGTTGCGGCCGCGGTGGTCTTGAGGATCGATCCGGTGGAACCAGAAGGCACAGCAGGCATCTGCCCAGCCTACTGCCACCGGCCGTCAGGCACCGATCTCCCCGCTGATCAGCCGGGCGGTGGCGGCGGTGGCGGACCGAGCACCGGCACCGTGATCGGCGGCAGTCCCGGGATCTCGATCACCTGCTGGCCGACCGGCGGCGGTGGCAGCCCGGGGATGCCGGCCGCCGGCGGCGGGGGCGGCGGCGGAGCCGGCGCGATGCCGTTGGACACCAGGATGGTGATGATCGAGCCCGGAATCGTCTGGCCGGTCGGTGACGTCCCGACGACGGTGCCGCGCGACGACGTGCTGTTGACCGTCGACACACCGTCGGCCACCTGGAAACCGGCCTCACGCAGGCGTTGCCGCGCGGTCTCCTCCTTCAGGCCGGCCACCGACGGCACCCGCGATCCGGGACCGCCGTCGACGTACCGCGGGTCGGTGGGCGGCAGCGTGACCTCGCCGAAGTTCGTCGCGATCGGCTTCATCGCGGTGAACCACGTCCGCGCCGGTTCGTTGCCGCCGAACAGGTTGCCCGAGCCGCACTGGCGCAGCGGGAACGAGCACAGCTCGGTCGGTGCGGGCGAGTCGTCGTAGATGTAGTTGGCCGCGGCGAGCTGGTTGGTGAACCCCAGGAACGCCGAGGACCGGTTGGCCTCGGTGGTGCCGGTCTTGCCCGACATCGGCAGGTCCCAGCCGACCGACGAGGCCGCGCCCGCCGCGGTGCCCGCGCCGGTGTCGTCCTTGCTCATCGCGACCGCGAGCGTGTTGGCCAGCCCCTCGGGCACCACCTGTTCGCAGGTCTCGGTGGTGACCGCGACCTCTTCACCGTTGCGGTCGTAGATCGCCTCGATGGGGTTCGGCGGGCACCACATGCCCCCGGAGGCCAGCGTCGCGGCGACGTTGGACAGCTCCAACGCGTTCACCTCGATCGGACCGAGGGTGAACGAGCCGATGTTCTGCCGTTTGACGAAGTCGGCCAGGCTCTCGTTGCTCTCCGGGTCGTAGTCGCGGGCGGTGCCCGGCAATGCGTAGGACCGCAGGCCCAGCCGCACCGCCATGTCCACCGCGCGCGGCACGCCGATCTGGGCGATCAGCTTCGCGAACGCGGTGTTCGGCGAGGTGGCCAGCGCGTCGGTGACGTTCATGGTGCCGCGGTAGTTGCCGGCGTTCTGCACACACCACGTCGCCGGCGGGCAGCCGCGCGCCCCGCCGCTGCCCAGCCCCTTGGCCTCGAAGCGGCCCGGCGCGTCGAGCTGGGTATTGATGCCCATGCCCATCTCCATCGCCGCGGCGGTGGTGAAGATCTTGAACACCGAACCGGCGCCGTTACCGACCAGCGAGAACGGCTGGGGCTGCATGGTCTCCCCGGCATCGAGGTTCAGGCCGTAGGTGCGGTTGCTGGCCATCGCCAACACCGGATGGTTCTCCTTGCCCGGCCGCACCACGCTCATCACGCTGGCCACACCCGGCAGAGTGGGGCTGGCGAAGCTGTCGATCGCCGACTTGACCGTGGCCTGCACGTCGGGATCCAGCGTCGTCTTGATCATGTAGCCGCCCTTGGCGACCTGGTCCTTGCTGATGCCGGCCCGCGCCAGGTAGTCCAGCGCGTAGTCGCAGAAGAACGCGCGGTCCCCGGCGGCGATGCAGCCGCGCGGCAGTTCCTTGGGCTGCGGCAGCACCCCGAGGGGCTGTTGCTTGGCCTCGCGCAATTCACCGGCGTACTCGGGCAGGTTCTCGATCATTGTGTCCAGCACGATGTTGCGGCGCGCCAGCGCGCCGTCGGGGTTGGTGTACGGGTTCAGCGTGCTGGTGGACTGCACCATCCCGGCGAGCAGCGCGGCCTGCTGCCAGTTCAGCTCCGAGGCGTTGATCCCGAAGTAGGTCTGGGCGGCGTCCTGCACGCCGAAGGAGCCGTTGCCGAAGGACACCAGGTTCAGATAGCGCGTCAGGATCTCGGGTTTGGTGAACGTCTTGTCCAACGTCAGCGCCATCCGGATCTCACGCAGCTTGCGCGCCGGGGTGGTCTCGATGGCCGCGCGCTTCTCCGCGTCGGTCTGCGCGAGCACCAGCAACTGGTAGTTCTTGACGTACTGCTGCTCGATGGTGGAGCCGCCGCGCGTGTCGGGATTACCGGACAGGTAACCGGACAGGCCGGTCAGCGTGCCCTGCCAGTCGACGCCGTTGTGTTCGGCGAAGCGCTTGTCCTCGATCGAGACGATCGCCAGTTTCATCGTGTTGGCGATTTGCTCGCTGGGTATCTCGAAGCGTCGTTGCGAGTACAGCCACGCGATCACGTTGCCCTTGGCGTCGACCATCGTCGACACCTGCGGCACGTCACCCTCGACCAGTTGGGCCGAGCCGTTGGCCACCACGTCGGACGCGCGGTTGGAGATCAACCCGACGCCACCGACGACGGGGAACATCAACGCGGCGGCGACCACACTGGCCAGCAGGCAGCACCAGGCCAACTTGATGACCGTCACCATCTTCGGCGGTGGCGGTGTCGGCCGCGTATCGGACTGCTCCGGCATGCGTACAAGAGTAACGAGGGCGCAAACCCGCCCGAGCAGCAGCAAGAGATTGCGGCACCGCGTGCCAAATGTCCGGAATCGGCACTGTACCGGGCTGACGGCACGGTCGTCCCAAAAATGTGGTCACGAACGTATTGCGCAAACCATGCCTGACCACCTAAATTGGGCGCACAGTGCGATACAGGTCACACCCAGTACTCGCAGTGTGGCGCAGATCGCACCCGCGATCGACGTCTGTTTCCATCGTCTGCGTTGTCGGGGCGCGGCCAGTTCGAAGGGGATCGCTGGTGTCAGTTACAAAGCCCGCCGTGCGTAAGGCCACCGTGAATCCGCCGGCTCACTCGACCTTCAAGGGAGTAGAAGCCGAAGCACGAATCGCGTGGGTGTCCCAGGCGCGCTGCCGGCAGACCGACCCCGACGAGCTGTTCGTGCGCGGCGCCGCCCAGCGCAAGGCCGCCGTGATCTGCCGCCACTGCCCGGTGATCGCCGAGTGCGGCGCCGACGCGCTGGACAACCGCGTCGAGTTCGGCGTCTGGGGCGGCATGACCGAGCGTCAGCGCCGCGCTCTGCTCAAGCAGCACCCGGATGTTGTTTCGTGGGCTGACTTCTTTGCCGCCCAGCGCAAGCACCGCAGCGCCGGTTAGACCTTTTCCCAAGCGTCGGCCGCGGGTCAGCCCGCAGCCGTCGCTGCTTCTCCGGTGATCTGATCGGCGATCGCGCGCAGCGCCTCGAGATCGGACACGTCGAACGGCAACGACGGCACGCCGACCAACGCCACGTGCGGGTTGGCGCCGGTGAACCGCGACAGCAACCGAACCTCCCGCTTAGCCGTCGACGCGCGGTCCGCGTGGATCCGCAGCGCGGCGGCGGCCACCGAGTCGGGCCGCTGCTTCTCCAGCGTCTCGGCCGCCTCGGTGGCCTTCTCCGCGGTCAGGTCGCACAGGGTCGGATGGGTGCGGTTCAAGATCAGGCCGGCCAGCGGCATCCGCTCGTCGGAGAGCCGGTCGACGAAGAACGAGGCCTCCCGCAGCGCGTCCGGCTCGGCCGCCGAAACCACGACGAACTGCGTGCCGCGACGCTTGAGCAGGTCGTAGGTGCGGTCGGCCTTCTCCCGGAAGCCGCCGAACGTCGAGTCCAGAGACTGCACGAACGACGCGGCGTCGGAGAGCATCTGCGAGCCCAGGATCGTCGACATCCCTTTCATCGCCAGGCCCACCGCGCCCGTCACCAGACGGCCGAACCCGCGGCCCGGAGCCAGCAGCAACCGCCACAACCGGCTGTCCATGAAGCTGCCCAGACGCTTGGGCGCGTCCAGGAAGTCCAGCGCGTTACGTGACGGCGGGGTGTCGACGACGATCAGATCCCACTTGTCCTCGGCCAGAAGCTGTCCCAGCTTCTCCATGGCCATGTACTCCTGCGTGCCCGCCAGCGACGTGGCCACCGTCTGGTAGAACGTGTTCTCCAAGATCGCGTCGGCGCGCTCGACGCCCGAGTACTGCACCACCATCTCGTCGAAGGTGCGGCGCATGTCGAGCATCATCGCGTGCAGTTCACCGGTCACCTCCGGCGCCAGCGGCACCCGCTGCGGGGTGTTGCCGAGGTCCTTGATCCCGAGTGCCTGCGCCAGACGCTTCGCGGGATCGATGGTCAACACGACCACGGTGCGCCCGTACTCGGCGGCCCGCAGCGCCATCGCCGCGGCCGTCGTCGTCTTCCCGACGCCGCCGGCGCCGCAGCACACCACGACGCGATTGGACCGGTCGTGCAGGATCGAGGCCATATCCAGGGCCGGTGGGGTGGTGCTCATGATCGTCCTCCGCTCACCGCACGCCCTGGCGGGCGAGCTCTTCGGCCAGTTCGTACAGACTTCCCAGATCCACCCCGTCGGACAGGGTGGGCAACTGCAACCGCGGCACGTCGATCGCGACCAACTGCTCCGCGCTCTCGGTGCGCGCGGCGATCCGGGTGGCGTGCTGAATGGTCTCGGTGAGCAACCCGGCGAAATCGCTGTCGGACAACGAGATTCCGACCTGTTCGAGGTCCGCGCGCACCGCGTCGGCGTCGATGTCACCCTCGGCGGCCTTGGCCAGCGCGTCGGCGGGCAGGTACGCGGGGATGTTGCGGTTGACGATCACGCTGCCGATCGGCAGGTTCATTCCGCGCAGTTCCTCGATGGCCTCCACCGTCTCCTGGATCGGCAGCGACTCGAGCAGCGTCACCAGGTGCACCGCCGTGGCATCGGAGTGCAGCAGCTTGACCACCCCGTCGGCCTGCGAATGCACCGGACCGCCCTTGGCGAGCTCCGACACCGCGGCGGTGACGTCGAGGAAGCGCGCGATGCGACCGGTGGGCGGCGCGTCGACCACGACCGCGTCGTAGACGCCGTGCTTCGGGCGCTCCCGGTCCTTCTCGGTCCGGGTGACGATCTCCTTGATCTTGCCGGTCAGCAACACGTCACGCAGACCCGGCGCGATGGTGGTGGCGAACTCCACGGCGCCGATGCGGCGCATGGCCCGACCGGCCAGACCGAGGTTGTAGAACATGTCGAGGTACTCGAGGAACGCGGCCTCGGTGTCGATGGCCAGCGCGTTGACCTGACCGCCGCCCTCGGCCGTGGCGATCTTGACCTCTTCGTACGGCAGCGGCGGAACGTCGAACAGCTGCGCAATGCCTTGGCGCCCTTCGACTTCGACCAGCAACACCTTGCGCCCGTTGGCGGCCAGTGCCAGCGCCAGCGCGGCGGCGATCGTCGTCTTGCCGGTGCCGCCTTTGCCGGAAACGAAGTGCAGTCGCGCTCTGGTCAGGCGAGAGGGCCAGCCCGTCGCCTGCGGGACCGTCGCTGTCCCGTTCGGTGTGGTTGCCACCAGTGCATGCTAGCCATAGCCGTCGGGCCGACCGATAAGCTCGGTCCCATGACTGAAGGGAACGGGTGGGACAAGTGAGCGAAGCGACCAAATGGGAATACGCGACCGTCCCGTTGCTGACACACGCGACCAAACAGATCCTCGACCAGTGGGGCGAGGACGGCTGGGAGCTGGTGTCGGTGCTGCCGGGCCCCACCGGTGAACAACACGTCGCGTACCTGAAGCGTCCCAAGTGACCGCCTGGTCGGCCCGGCTGGGCGAGTTGGGGGTCGCGCTGCCCGAGGTGGTCGCGCCCCTGGCGGCCTACGTCCCCGCCGTGCGGACCGGCAACCTCGTCTACACCGCCGGCCAGCTGCCGCTGGTGTCGGGCAAGCTCCCCGTCACCGGCAAGGTCGGGGCCGAGGTGTCGCCCGAGCAGGCCAACGAACTGGCGCGACAGTGCGCGCTCAACGCACTGGCCGCCGTCGACTCCCTGGTCGGCCTCGACGCCGTCGTCCGCGTGGTCAAGGTGGTCGGCTTCGTCGCCTCCGCGCCGGGCTTCAACGGTCAGCCCGGCGTCATCAACGGCGCCTCCGAACTGTTCGCCGAGGTCTTCGGCGACGCCGGCGCGCACGCCCGCTCCGCCGTCGGAGTCTCCGAACTGCCGCTGGACGCGCCCGTGGAAGTGGAGATCATCGTCGAGGTCGGCGACAGGTAGCGGTCGTGAGTGGTCTCGAGCATCCCGCTTACGGCCTGCTGCGGCCGGTGACCGAGACCGCCTCGGTCCTGCTGTGCGAGAACCCGGGGCTGATGACGCTCGACGGCACCAACACCTGGGTGCTGCGCGGGCCGGGCAGCGACGAGATGGTCGTCGTCGACCCCGGACCCGACGACAAGGACGAACACATCGAGCGGCTCGCCGAGCTCGGACCGATCCCACTGGTGCTGATCAGTCACCGCCACGGCGACCACACCGGCGGCATCGACCGCATCGTCGATCTGACCGGGGCGGTGGTCCGGTCGGTGGGCAGCGGATTCCTGCGCGGGCTCGGTGGTCCGCTCACCGACGGTGAGGTGATCGACGCCGCGGGCCTGCGGATCACCGTGATGGCCACCCCCGGCCACACCGCGGACTCGGTGTCGTTCCTGCTCGACGATGCCGTGCTGACCGCCGACACCATCCTGGGCCGCGGCACCACCGTCATCGACTCCGAGGACGGCGACCTGGGCGACTACCTGGAATCGCTGCGCCGGCTACGCGGACTCGGAGTGCGGCAGGTCCTGCCCGGCCACGGGCCCGAACTGGACAACCTGGTCGATGTCAGCGACGCCTATCTGGCGCACCGCGAAGAGCGTCTCGACCAGGTACGCGGCGCGCTCGCCTCGCTAGGTGAAGACGCCAGCGCCCGTGCGGTGGTCGAACACGTCTACACCGACGTCGACGAGAAGCTGTGGGACGCCGCCGAATGGAGCGTGCAGGCGCAGCTGAACTACCTGCGCCGCTGAGTCACCTGCGCCACTGAACCACCTCGCCGAGATTGCATGTGGCGCGCTGAAACGCGTACTTGACGCGCGTGGAATGCAATTTCGGCGGGTTACCTACCTCGCTCGGCGGGCCAGCCGTTCGCTGTCGCTGATCAACACACTCTTACCCTCGAGCCGGATCCAGCCGCGATGGGCGAAGTCGGCCAGCGCCTTGTTCACCGTCTCGCGCGACGCCCCGACCAGCTGGGCGATCTCTTCCTGCGTGAGGTCGTGGGTGACGCGCAGCGCGCCGCCCTCCTGCGTGCCGAAGCGCTGGGCCAGCTGCAGCAGCTGCTTGGCCACGCGGCCGGGCACGTCGGTGAAGATCAGGTCCGCGAGGTTGTTGTTGGTGCGGCGCAGGCGGCGGGCAAGCACCCGCAGCAGCTGCTCGGCGATCTCCGGGCGGTCGGCGATCCAGGCCCGCAACGCATCCCGGTCCATCGACACGGCCCGCACCTCGGTGATGGTGGTGGCGCTCGACGTCCGCGGTCCCGGGTCGAAGATCGACAGCTCGCCGAACATGTCGGACGGACCCATGATGGTCAGCAGGTTCTCCCGGCCGTCAGGCGAACGACGACCGATCTTGACCTTGCCGGAGATGATGATGTACAGCCGGTCCCCGGGCTCGCCCTCGGCGAACACCGTGTGCCCGCGTGGGAAGTCGACCGGTTGCAGTTGCTTGGTCAGCGCGGAAACGGCGCTGGGTTCCACCCCCTGGAAGATTCCGGCCCTGGCCAGGATCTCGTCCACGTTGCCCCTCTTATGACTGTTAGGTGAATTGACATGCGCGAGCCGACCTGTAGAAGCGATCGCGAGATCAGTCTAGAGGTACAGCGTTGTTGACCAGCCCACGCTACACAGTGTTGGCGTGCCGGGTCTGCTGAAACCCAGGATTGCCGACGTGGCCGGTGTGGTGCTGGAAATACTCCCGCGTGGGCAAACCCTCCGCCGGGGTCACGGTGGACAGCCCGCCGGTGGCCGAATCCCTCTCGTCGCGGCGCTGCGCGGCACCGTGCAACGCGCTGTCGATGCCGTCGCGGGCAAGGGTGTCGACGTCGACGGCCTCGGCATGTCCGAGCAATTCGGCGACGTCGGCCGCCGAGAACATGTCCTGGCGCAGCCCGGCCTCGACGCGATCCAGGCCGAAGGTCGCCAACATCAGCAACCCGGGAATCAGCGCGACGAGCAACCACGACACATCGCAGAAGTAAACACGCCGAAGGTCTCAGCGCGATCACGAAAAGCCGTCGGTAAGGGCCGGGTGCAGCCGGGCGCGTCGGGACGGACCCACTGCGTACCCTGGCCTGGTGAGCGTGCGTGAGTCGAGCGCCCCGGCCCGGCGGGCGTCGAGCAAGAAATGGGACCGCGAGACCCGACTGGGTCTGGTCCGGCGGGCCCGTCGCATGAACCGCACGCTGGCGAAGGCCTTCCCGCATGTCTACTGCGAGCTGGATTTCACCAACCCGCTCGAACTGACCGTGGCGACCATCCTGTCGGCGCAGAGCACCGACAAACGCGTCAACCTGACCACTCCGGCGCTGTTCGCGAAATACCGCACCGCACAGGACTATGCGCAGGCGGATCGGGCCGAACTCGAGGAACTGATCAGACCCACCGGGTTCTTCCGCAACAAGACCACGTCGCTGATCCGGCTGGGTCAGGAACTCGTCGAACGCTTCGACGGCGAAGTGCCCAGAACCCTCGACGAACTCGTGACGCTGCCCGGCGTCGGCCGCAAGACCGCCAATGTCATCCTCGGCAATGCGTTCGACATCCCCGGCATCACCGTCGACACCCACTTCGGCCGACTCGTCCGCCGCTGGCGGTGGACCGCCGAGGAGGACCCGGTCAAGGTCGAGCACGCCGTCGGCGAACTCATCGAGCGGTCCGAGTGGACGCTGCTGAGCCACCGCGTGATCTTCCACGGCCGCCGGGTCTGCCACGCGCGCAAACCCGCATGCGGGGTGTGCGTCCTGGCCAAGGATTGCCCGTCGTTCGGGACCGGGCCCACCGACCCGCTGTTAGCGGCCCCGCTGGTGCGCGGCCCGGAGACCGAGCACCTGCTCGCGCTGGCCGGGCTGTGAGTCGACGCGACCATGAGCACGTCTGTCCGCTGGAGTATCGCCGCGCTGATCGTCGTCGTCGCGCTGGCGACGGCGCTGTGGACCGAACTCGGCGCCGACCGCGACGCCGGCCGGGCGGCGTCGGACGCCCCGTCCGCGCGCGACCGGCGCGACGCCGACACCCCCGAAGCGCTGGCCGAACCGCGCCGGCGCGCCGACCTGGCGCCGTGTCCCCCGGCCGGCGACGGTCCCGGCCCCGAAGCGCTGCGCGGTCTGGTCCTCGAATGCGCGGGCGACGGTTCCCGCGTCGACGTGGCGCCCGCGCTGGCCGGACGCCCGGTCGTACTCAATCTGTGGGCGTACTGGTGCGGTCCGTGCGCCGACGAGTTGCCGGCGATGGCCGAGTTCGCGCGCCGCGTCGAACCGGACGTGACGGTGCTGACCGTGCACCAGGACGAGAACGAGCAGGCGGCCCTGCTGATGCTGGCCGAGCTGGGCGTACACCTGCCGACGCTGCAGGACGGGCGGCGCGCGATCGCCGCCGCGCTGCGCGTGCCCAACGTCATGCCCGCCACGGTGGTGCTGCGGGCGGACGGTAGCGTGGCCGAGATCCTGCCTCGGTCCTTCGCGACCGCCGACGAGATCGCCGAAGCGGTCCAACCGACGATCGGAGCGGCCTAGGAATGCGTTCGTGAGCTGGGGCGATGACGACGCCGCCGAGCTGACCCCGGAAGCGTCGCCGGCATGGCTGGCGCCCCTGGTCGACCGGCCCGATGCCGTGCGCAACGCCTACCGGCGTCGGGTGCCCGCGGAGGTGCTCGCCGCACTGACGACGGCCAACGCCACCGCCGCCGTCACCGGGACCCGCCGCGACGCCGCCGTGCTGGTGCTGTTCTCCGGGCCGCCGGACGGCGCCGCGGGCGACCTGCCCGACGACGCCGACCTGCTGGTCACCGTGCGCGCGTCGACGCTGCGCCACCATGCGGGTCAGGCCGCGTTCCCCGGTGGGGCCGCCGACCCCGAGGACCGCAGTCCGGTGCACACCGCGCTGCGCGAGGCGACGGAGGAGACCGGCATCGACGCCGGCCGGCTACGCCCGCTGGCCACGCTGGACAAGATGTTCATCCCGCCGTCGGGCTTCCACGTCGTCCCGGTGCTGGCCTACTCGCCGGATCCGGGACCGGTCGCCGTGGTCGACGCGGGGGAGACCGCGCACGTGGCGCGGGTCCCGGTGCGCGCGTTCGTCAACCCCGAGAACCGGATCATGGTGTATCGCAAGGAGAACACCCGGCGCAGCGCCGGTCCGGCGTTCCTGCTCAACGAGATGCTGGTGTGGGGTTTCACCGGCCAGGTGATCTCCGCGATGCTCGACGTCGCGGACTGGGCCACCGACTGGGACGTCGACAACGTCTACGAACTCGACGAGGCAATGCGTCTGTTGGACCACGACGGCAGTTACGGTGAAGCCCAACGATGACCGCGTCACAGTGGCTGGATCTAGCCGTACTCGCCGTAGCGCTCATTGCCGCCGTGTCCGGTTGGCGATCGGGGGCGCCGGGTTCCCTGCTGGCCTTGATCGGGGTCGCGCTCGGCGCGGTCGCCGGTGTGCTGCTCGCGCCGCACATCGTCGACCACATCGACGGACCCCGCACCAAGCTGTTCGTCACACTGTTTTTGATCCTGACCCTGGTGGTGATCGGTGAGATCGCCGGCGTGGTGCTCGGACGCGCGGTCCGCGGCGCCATCCGCAACCCGGCCCTGCGGGTCGCCGACTCCGTCGTCGGCGTGGCCGTGCAATTGGTGCTGGTGCTCACCGCGTCCTGGCTGCTGGGCACCGCGCTGATGTCCTCGCCGCAGCCCAACCTCGCCGCGGCGGTGCGCGACTCCCGGGTCATCCAGGAGGTCGACAACGTCGCACCCGACTGGTTGCGCTCGACACCCGAGCGGTTGTCGTCGCTGTGGGAGACGGCCGGGTTGCACGACGTGCTCAAACCGTTCGGTCCCACCCAGGTCGCCGAGGTCGACGCGCCGGACGCGTCGTTGGCGACGTCGGCCGTCGTCGGCGTCACCCGCCCCAGCGTCGTCAAGGTGCAGGGAGTCGCCAACAGCTGCCAGAAGATGCTCGAGGGCAGCGGCTTCGTGGTGGCGCCGCAGCGGGTGATGTCCAACGCGCACGTCGTCGCCGGTTCCGACAGCGTCACCGTCGAGGTCGACGGGCAGTCCTACGCCGCCACCGTGGTGTCCTACGACCCCGACGCCGACATCTCGATCCTCGACGTGCCGGAACTGCCGGCCGCGCCTCTGCAGTTCGTCGAGAACGAGGCGCCGTCGGGCACCGACGGCATCGTGATGGGCTACCCGGGCGGCGGCGAATTCCGGGCCACCCCGGCCCGCGTCCGCGAGGTCATCCAGCTCAACGGACCCGACATCTACCGCACCAAGACCGTGACCCGAACGGTCTACACCATCCGCGGCGAGGTGGCCCAGGGCAACTCCGGCGGCCCCATGGTCAACCGCGGCGGCAAGGTACTCGGTGTGGTTTTCGGGGCCGCGGTCGACGACAAGGACACCGGCTTCGTGCTGACCGCCGACGAGGTCTCCCGCCAGATGGCCAAGGTCGGCAACCGCGAGACGGTACCGACAGGCACCTGCATCAGCAGCGGCTAGCTCACGCGTAGACCTGCGCGAGAAACCGCGACAGCTGCGTGTTGACCGCCCGCGGAGCCTCCTCGTGGGCGAAATGACCGGCGCCGTCGATCGATACGTAGCGACCGTGCGGCGCATAGCGTTGCGTGCGGTGGACCGGATCGGGCAGGACGTACGGGTCGGCCTCGCCGCGCAGATGCAGCACCGGGACCGAGATCGGGCTCTTCATCGAGCGCATGAACCGCCGGCCCTCGCTGCGCAGTTGACTTCGCACGGCCCACCGCTGGTACTCCAACGCCGAGTGCGCCGCCGAGGGGATCTGGATGGCACGCCGCAGATGCGTCATCGTCTCCGCGAAGTCCTCGGTGGTCGGCCAGGAGGCGGCCGCCCGCGCCCGCACCAGACGCTCTACCTCGGCACCGTCGTCGCGCGTCAGGACATGCTCGGGCCAGCGCGGCGTCTGGTAGCTCAGCATCGACGGCAGCAGCGCGCGACCCTGATCGCGGCGACGCAACGCCGACGCGCGCAGCGCCGCCGGATGCGGTGAGCTGACCACCGCGATCGCGTGCACGGCGCGGGGGTGCAGCACCGCGGTGGCCCAGCACACCAGGCCGCCGTCGGCGTGGCCGACCAGCGTCGCGGAGTTGTGTCCCAGGGCGCGCACCAGCCCGGCGGTGTCACCGGCCAGCGTCCACCCGTCGTAGCCGCGCGGCGGTTTGTCGCTGGCGCCGTAACCGCGCAGGTCGACCGCCACCACACGCGCCCCGGAGAGGCCTCGCAGTTGGTGGCGCCAGGACCACCAGAACGACGCGAAACCGTGCAGCAGGATCACCAGGGGACGGTCGGTCAGGCGGCGGGAGCCGTCCACCGCCGCGGATGCGCCCTCGGCCTCGACGACGTGGAACCGAATGCCGTTGGCGTGCACGTCGAGATGCCGCCACGGCCCGTCGATCCGTACGACCGACGGGTCGGGTCGGGTCATTACCAGCCGGACGGGTCGGCCGTCGCCGCCTTGCCGTCGACTGCGGGCACCGCCTTCTTGTCCGCGCCCGGCGTCAACGCCTCGGGAAGTCCCTTGACCGACTCGATCGTCTTCTGCGGCCCGCGGATCCGGCGCACCTTCAGGTACCCGAACAGGGCCAGGACCCCGGTGACCACGACCATGATGCCGAACACGATCAGGAACGCCGCCCACCGCCACAACCACGTATCGAGCAGCTCGGCGAGGAAGAAGAACAGGAAGAACGTGGAGTAGAACAACGTCACCAGCGCGGCGATGAAGAACACGCTGCCGGTGAGGCCCTTCTTCACGTCGCGGGTGATCTCGGCCTTGGCCAGCTCCACTTCGGCGCGCACCAGCGTCGACACCTGCGCGGTGGCGTCCTTGACCAGATCACCGATCGACGGATCGGGCTTGGGGGCGTGGGGATCCACCAGCGGTATCGATGTCACGGTGTTGGGCACGCCGTTCTTGCGCTCGCTCACGCACTGTTCCTTCCCGCAGGAGCCATTAGGGGTTCATGTTGCCATGCGTCGTACCGCTAAACAGCGTCGCAGTGACGTTAGACTGCCGACTTGCAGGAGATGGCGGGTCGGGCACATCGATTGGGGTTGCATTCGTGAACATCGGCGGCCGCTGCTCTGTCCTTCGCGCGGTGGTCGTGGCGGTGCTCGCGTGGTGCTCGGTGGGAGTCGTCCCGGCCGCGGCCGCGCCGCCGGTGACGCTGGGCGGCGGCTCCGGTCTGGTGGTCAACGGCGAGACGTTCTGCACCCTGACCGCGATCGGCACCGACAACCGGGGCAGCCTGGTCGGGTTCACCTCGGCGCACTGCGGCGGGCCGGGTGCGGTGGTGGCCGCCGAAGGCGCCGAAGCTGCGGGCCCCGTCGGACGGATGGTGGCCGGCAACGACATCCTCGACTACGCGGTGATCGAGTTCGACCCACAGAAGGTCAATCCCGTCAGCGAGATCAAGGGCTTCCGCATCGACGGCCTGGCCCCCGACCCCCGGTTCGGCGACGTGGCCTGCAAGCTCGGCCGCACCACCGGCTACTCCTGCGGCGTGACGTGGGGGCCGGGCAAGGAGCCCGGCACGATCGTCAACCAGGTGTGCGGGCAGCCCGGCGACTCGGGCGCACCGGTGACCGTGAACAACCGGCTCGTCGGCATGATCCACGGCGCATTCTCCGAAGAACTGCCGACGTGCGTCATCAAGTACATCCCGCTGCACACCCCGGCGGTGACGATGTCGTTCAACACCCAGCTGGGTGACATCACCGCCAAGGGCCGGCCCGGAACCGGGTTCACCCCGGTCCGTTAGCTACTTGCTCTCGCGGATCGCCTCGAACACGCTCGGATCGACCAGCGTCGAGGTGTCCCCGAGCTCGCGGCCTTCCGCGACGTCGCGCAGCAGCCGGCGCATGATCTTGCCCGACCGGGTCTTCGGCAGCTCTGGCACCACGTGGATTTCCCGCGGCTTGGCGATCGGCGAGATCTCGCGCGCCACCTCGGCGCGCAGCTCGTCGACCATGTTCTCCTCACCGCCGTGGGCGCTCGATTTGAGAATCACGAACGCGCAGATCGCCTGACCGGTGTGCTCGTCGGTCGCGCCGACCACCGCCGCCTCGGCCACCCCGGAATGCCCGACCAGCGCCGACTCCACCTCAGCCGTCGAGATGCGGTGACCCGAGATGTTCATGACGTCGTCGATGCGCCCGAGCACCCAGATCTCGCCGTCGCTGCCGTAACGCGCGCCGTCCCCGGCGAAGTACCAGCCCTGCTCGGCGAACCGTGACCAGTAGGTCTCCTTGAACCGCTCCGGGTCGCCCCAGATGCCGCGCAGCATCGCCGGCCACGGCTGGTCCAACACCAGGTAGCCGGTGTCGTGCTCGCCGTGGTCGGGGCTCGGATCGAGCTGCTTGCCGTCGTCGTCGACGATCTTGGCCGAGATGCCCGGCAGGGCCCGCATCGCCGAACCCGGCTTACAGTTCGTCACGCCGGGAAGCGGCGAGATCATGATCGCGCCGGTCTCGGTCTGCCACCACGTGTCGACGATCGGCGTCTTGTCCTTGCCGAACGCCATCCGGTACCAGCGCCACGCCTCGGGGTTGATCGGTTCGCCCACCGAGCCGAGCAGCCGCAGCGACGACAGGTCGTGCTCGGCCGGAATCTGGCGACCCCACCGCATGAAGGTGCGGACCAGCGTCGGCGCCGTGTAGTAGATCGTGACGCCGTACTTCTCGATGATCTCGAAGTGGCGGTGTTCGGTCGGGGAGGCGGGGGTGCCCTCGTAGACGACCTGCGTCACGCCGTTGGCCAGCGGCCCGTAGACGATGTAGGTGTGCCCGGTGACCCAGCCGATGTCGGCGGTGCACCAGTACACGTCCTTGTCCGGCTTGATGTCGAAGACGTAGTGGTGCGTGTACGCCGACTGGGTCAGGTATCCGCCCGAGGTGTGGACGATGCCCTTCGGCTTGCCCGTGGTGCCGGAGGTGTAGAGGAGGAACAACGGGTGTTCGGAGTCGAACGCCTCCGGGGTGTGCTCGGTGGACGCCTTCGGCACCACCTCGTCCCACCACAGATCGCGGCCCTCGGTCCACGGGGTGTCGATGCCGGTGCGGCGCACCACCAGGACGTGTTCGACGGGGCTGGCGTCCCCCAGACCTTCGATGGCCTCGTCCACACCGGTCTTCAACGACACCGCCGACCCGCGGCGGTACTGCCCGTCGGTGGTGACCACCAGCTTGGTCTGGGCGTCGTCGATGCGCGCCTTGAGCGCACTGGCCGAGAATCCGGCGAACACCACCGAGTGCATGACGCCCAACCGCGCGCACGCCAGCATCGCGACGATGGCCTCGGGCACCATCGGCATGTAGATCGCGACGCGGTCACCGGTCTTCAGCCCGAGTTCGGTGAACGTGTTCGCGGCGCGGCACACTTCGTCCTTGAGTTCGGCATAGGTGATGTCGCGGGCATCGTCGACCGGTTCGCCCACCCAGTGGATGGCGACCCGGTCACCGTTGCCGGCCTCGACGTGCCGGTCCACACAGTTGTAGGCGACGTTGAGCTTGCCGCCGACGAACCACTTGGCGAACGGCGCGTCCGACCAGTCGAGCACCTCGGTGAACGGGGTCTCCCAATCCAGCCGTTGCGCCTGCTCGGCCCAGAAACCCAGACGATCGGCTTCTGCCTGTTCGTAGAGCGCCTCGGTGGCGTTGGCATGCTCGACGAACTCGGCCGGCGGTGGGTAGGACGACGGGATCTCCACAGGCGTCTCGGTCATAGTTGTGAGGGTAGTCACTGGACGGGTCGATCAAACGGCCAACTCACAAGTGGCGCTGCGGACGGCAGGTGATCAGCGACGAACGCGATGGCTCGGCGGTCCAGCGGTCGGCTAGCGTGACGGGCGTGACCAGCAGCAGCTCCGGGCGGGATCCGTTGGCGCCGTTGACGGAGTTGCGGGGGGTGGCCGACGCGGCCGAGGAAGCCCGCGAGGCCCTCGGGCGCGCCCACCGCCACCGCACCAATCTGCGCGGCTGGCCCAAGACCGCCGCCGAAGCCGCCCTGCGGGCCGCCCGTGCGTCGTCGGTGCTCGACGGCGGGCCTTTGCAGTTCCCTGCCGACGGGACCGACCCCGTGTTAGCCGGTGCGCTGCGCGTCGCCGAGGCGCTGGAAGGCGGCGAGGGTTCCCTCGTGGGCGTGTGGCGGCGCGCGCCGCTGCAGGCGCTGGCCCGACTACATTCGCTGGCGGCCGCCGACCTGGTCGACGACGACGTGCTCGGCCGGCCGCGTAGCGTACCCGAGGTCGGTCCCCGGCTGGAGATGCTGGCCGAGCTGGTGACCGGGGGATCGCGCGTCCCCGCGGCGGTGTTGGCCGGTGTGGCCCACGGCGAGCTGTTGACGCTGGCGCCGTTCGGCAGCGCCGATGGGGTGGTGGCGCGCGCGGTGTCGCGGCTGATCACCATCGCCAGCGGGCTGGACCCGCATGGGCTCGGGGTGCCGGAAGTGCACTGGATGCGCCGCTCGAACGACTATCGAAGCGCGGCACGCGGATTCGCGTCCGGCACACCGGACGGTCTGTCGGCGTGGTTGGTGCTCAGCAGCGAGGGTCTGCACGCAGGCGCCCGGGAGGCGCTGGCGATGGCACAGGCCATGGCTTCGTAGGCCCTGCAGCAAACAAGAAGCGGGCGGCGTCCGAAGTACTTCGAAACAACTTCGGCGCGCCGCCCGCCAAGCACGGGACTCCGGTTACCAAGCGTGCGTATCGGGTTGCGTGGGTTGGCCTCGGCGTCGCTGCGAAGCGCTACGACCACCACCCCACCCAAAGGGCGGACTCGGTCGTCCGATTTTCGCAAGTACGCAGGCCCGCAACGCTCTTACCTATTCCGCGGTATGTGCTCCGCGTGGGTTCCGGGGACCCGTGCTGGGAGTCCGGGTTCGGGAGATCAGAGCCTTCTCTTCCGGCTCTGCCTTGGCCTCGCCCGGCTTCCGTAGTTCCCTTTGTACTACGTGATCGTGATCACATCAAGTCCCTCGCGGCGGGGCGAGCCCGGATTGTTACGCGGTCACCCAGCAATCTCGATGCGGGCGTGCTCAGAATGCGAACCGGCGCAGCAGCGTGTAGGTCAGCGCACCCGCCGCCAGCGCGCTGAAGCCGACGGCGACCGTCGTGGCGACCGCCGCGCCCGACGGCGCCGGGATGCGATCGCGCAACGGAACCGGCCGCGTAAAGGTCCGGATCTCCCAGCCGCGCGCGACCGCCTCTTTGCGCAGCGCGCGGTCCGGGTTGACCACGGTCGGGTGTCCGACGGCGGCGAGCATCGGGATGTCGGTGATCGAATCGGAGTAGGCGTAGCAATGTTCGAGCGCATAACCTTCGCGCGCCGCCAGGGCGCGGATGGCCGCGACCTTGCCCTCGCCGAAACAGTAGAACGCGATGTCGCCGGTGTAGCGACCGTCCTCGACGACCATGCGGGTCGCCATCGCATGGGTGGCTCCGAGCGCCCGCGCGATCGGCGCCACGATCTCCTCACCTGAGGCCGACACGATCACGACATCGCGGCCGCACAGCCGGTGGTCGGCGATCAATTCCGCGGCTTCGGCGAACACCAGCGGGTCGACGATGTCGTGCAACGTCTCCCCGACGATCGTCTTGACCTGCTCGACGTCCCAGCCGGCGCACATGTTGGTGATGTAGTTGCGCATGCGGTCGATCTGCTCGTGATCGGCACCGGACATCAGGAACAAAAATTGCGCGTACGCAGATTTCAGTACCGTGCGACGATTGATCAGCCCCTGATCGAAGAACGGTTTGCTGAAAGCCAAAGTGCTCGATTTCGCGATCACGGTTTTGTCGAGGTCGAAGAACGCCGCGGTCCGGACCGGGCGCTGCGGTGCCGCAGCTTCCTGGACCCGGGAAGTGCTGGTCGACGGCTCGGGTGAGGTCACACCGGTCAGCATAGAGCCGGCCGGTGTGACACAAAGCGCCAGAGCGTACAAATTGGCAGTTCACGACACGTGTCTGCGACTGTTACGTTTCCCAGATCTACATCACTTTTGCGTCTTTCGCTCTTGCGCTGGACCGCCTTCGCGTGTGTATAGTGGGCATCACTCGGCTTATGCCGGGTGTGCATCAGCCCGACCCCCCGGGGCTGATACACGACGACCTCCGCCTCCTCCCCCCCTGGCGGGGGTCGTCTCTTTTCTAAGGGAAATTCGCAAAGCGGATAGATCAATCGCGCAATTGTGATTGCGGAACGCTGTTTTCGCCCGCCGGCGATACTTTTGATCCCCAATTCCTCGTCCATCCCCAGCTTTCGCCTGGGGAGGGACGGGGTTCTTTTCGCTCTGCGTCGGGTCGATGACGCTTGTCGGCATGACGTCCGACGCGATCCTCACGCTGTGTGACGACCCGGTGCTGGCCGCCGACGCCGAACGGGTGGCCGCAGCTGCGGGTCTGACGATGGTGCGCGCAGCACTTCCGGTCGGCCGACGGGTGTGGTCCGCGGCCGCAGCGGTGTTGCTCGACGATGTGGCCGCCGCGCAATGTGCTGCGCAGGGACTGCCGCGCAGGTCGCGGATCCTGCTGGTCAGCGGCTCCGTCCCGGGTCCGGCGCAGTGGCAGGCCGCCGTCGCGGTCGGGGCGCAGCAGGTTTTGCAGCTTCCGGCCGACGACGACGTGCTGATGGCAGTGCTCGCCGACGCCGCCGAGGCCGCGCGCGACGCGGTGACGCGCGGTCCGGTGGTGGCGGTCCTGTCGGGCCGGGGCGGGGCGGGCGCCTCGGTGTTCGCCACCGCCCTGGCACGCGTCGGAGCGGAGTCTCTGCTGGTGGAGGCCGATCCCTACGGCGGTGGTCTGGACCTGGTGCTGGGCTGCGAGACAGAGCCGGGCCTGCGGTGGCCGGATCTGTCGCCCGCCGGCGGGCGCCTGAACTATCCCGCGCTGCGAGAGGCATTGCCGCGCCGCCACGGCGTCGCGGTGCTCGCGGGAAGCCGAGTGTTGTCTGCCGACCACAGCAGCAACGACATCACCCCCGCGACGCTGGAGTCGGTGATCGACGCCGGCAGCCGCGCCGGGGTCACCGTGGTGTGTGACGTCGCGCGTCAACCGATCTCGGCCACCGAGACCGTGTTGGCGCTCGCGGACCTTGCGGTGCTGATCACTCCGGCCGATGTGCGGGCCG
The DNA here is from genome assembly GCF_041287115.1 of Mycobacterium sp. pV006. Taxonomy (NCBI): domain Bacteria; kingdom Bacillati; phylum Actinomycetota; class Actinomycetes; order Mycobacteriales; family Mycobacteriaceae; genus Mycobacterium; species Mycobacterium sp. pV006. Next base: position 199,556 of record NZ_JBGGKT010000010.1, read on the forward strand.
GCGCATCGGCGAGCGCGACCGCGCGGTGGGTGAGCGCGGTCAACCCGAACACCGGTCTGGTGGTGCGCGGCCCCGCCCCGGGTGGGCTGCGACCGGTCGACGTGGCCCGCATCGTCGGATTGCCGGTGCTGGCGACGATGCGTCCGGAACCCGGGATCGGCCCCGCGTTGGAGCGCGGGGGTCTGCGGCTGCGTCGGCGCAGCCCGCTGGCGTCGGCGGCCCGCACCGTCCTCGACGTGCTGGGCCGGCACCCGCATCTGGAACGCCGGTCTGAGGTTGCGGCGTGAACTCGTCGCTGATAGACCGGGTCCGCGAACGCCTCGCGACCGAGGGAGCGCCGCTGAAGCCCAGTGTCGTGGCAGCGGCCATCCGTGCCGAATCCGGCGGCGTTCTCGGTGACACCGAAGTTCTGACCAATCTGCGTGAACTGCAGACCGAACTCGTCGGTGCCGGAGTACTCGAGCCCCTGTTGTGCGCGCCGGGGACCACTGACGTCCTGGTCACCGGACCCGACGCGGTGTGGGTCGACACCGGCAGCGGACTTCGTCGCGTCGCGGTGTCGTTTCCCGACGAAGCCGCGGTCCGCCGACTCGCCCAGCGGCTCGCGCTGAGCGCCGGCCGCCGCCTCGACGAGGCGCAACCATGGGTGGACGGACATCTCAACACCGTCGGAACCCGTGCGGGCAGCGCGTTGACCGTGCGTCTGCACGCGGTGCTGCCGCCGATCGCGGCGGCCGGAACGTGCCTGTCGCTGCGCGTGCTGCGACCGGCCACCCAGGACCTCGCCGCGCTGTGCCGGTCGGGCGCCATCGACGATGTCGCCGAGCGCCTGTTGCGCGAAATCATCGCCACGCGACTGGCATTCGTCGTCTCCGGTGGAACGGGTGCAGGAAAGACGACGTTGATGGCCGCTTTGCTCGGTGCGGTTCCCGCCGACGAACGCATCGTGTGCGTCGAGGACGCGGCCGAACTCGCGCCGCGGCACCCACATCTGGTGAACCTCGTCGCCCGCGCGGCCAACGTCGAGGGGGTCGGCGAGGTGACGGTCCGCGATCTGGTGCGGCAGGCGCTGCGGATGCGTCCGGATCGGATCGTGGTGGGCGAGGTCCGCGGCGCCGAGGTGGTCGACCTTCTCGCCGCGCTCAACACCGGTCACGACGGGGGAGCGGGCACCGTGCACGCCAACAGTCCTGCAGAGGTGCCCGCCCGCTTCGAGGCGCTGGCCGCCCTCGGCGGGCTGGACCGGGCCGCGCTGCACAGCCAGCTCGCCGCCGCGGTCCAGGTGGTGTTGCACGTCAGCCGGGATCGGGCGGGTCAGCGTCGGCTCAGTGAGATCGGCGTCCTGCGCCGCGACGCGAACGGCTCGGTCACGGTGGTGCCGAGCTGGCGCGTCGACACCGGATTCGACTGCGGCGCAGGAGAACTGAACACCTTGCTGCAGTCAAGGAGGCCGAGGTGAGCGTTGCCGGGCTGGTCCTCGCGGTCGCGGTGCTCGTGGCGCCAGGCCCGGCCCGCCACCGGATCGCGGTGCCCGCTGCCGAGCGTCGGGTGCGGGTGCCGGCCAGTGCGTTCGCGGTGCTCGGCTGCGCGGTGTCGGCCCTGTGGCTGCCACCGACCGCGGTGGCTGCATCGGCCGTGCTGGCCGCCACGTTGTCGTTCCGGCGCCGGTGCCGGCGCAGAGCAGCCGAGCGCACCCGCGACACCGAGACCCTGCAGGGCGCGCTTGACCTGCTCGTCGGTGAACTACGGGTCGGCGCCCACCCGGTGATGGCGCTGTCCGCCGCGGCCGCCGAGTCCTGCGGTCGCGTCGCGGAATCGTTGCAGACGGTGGCCGCGCGCGCCCGGCTGGGAGCAGACGTCGCCGCGGGATTGCGGGTCGAAGGGGTCCGGTCCGCCTCACCCGCGCACTGGGACCGGCTCGCGGCATGCTGGGAGCTGGCCCACACCCAGGGCCTGGCCATCGCCACCCTGGTCGAGGCTGCGCAACGCGACATCGCCGAACGGCACCGTTTCCGCGGACGAGTCGAGGCCGGCCTCGCGGGCGTCCGTGCGACCGCGGCGGTGCTGGCCGGCCTGCCGGTCGTCGGCCTGTTGCTGGGGCAGGCGGTCGGCGCCGACCCGCTGCGCTTCCTGATCGAGGAGCCGCTCGGCGGCTGGCTGCTGTTGATCGGTGCCCTGTTCATCTGTGCGGGACTGCTGTGGTCGGACCGCCTCATCGCCGGGGTCCTCGCATGAGTCTCGCCGCGCTACTGCTGGCGATGTCGCTTCTGGTCGGCTCATCCGCTCGTGGCCTCGACGGATCCCGGCCGTCGCGCGCCGAGAACGCGAACCCCGGGCGTGACGACGACCCGCTGGCCATGGCCTCCACCCTGGATCTGCTCGCGGCGTGTCTGCGCTCGGGGATGGCGGTATCGGCGGCCGCGGCCGGTGTGGCTGCGACAGCTCCGGCCGCCATGGCCACGATGCTGCGCCGCGCCGCCGACCTGCTGGCGCTCGGCGCCGACCCGGCCCGGGCGTGGGCAGCCCCCACTGACGAGGCTCCCGCGCAACTCGAGACGTTCCTGCGCATGGCTCGCCGCTCGGCTGCCTCGGGCGCCGCGCTGGCGCACGGCGTCGAGGATCTCGCCGCCGCGCTGCGCGCCGAGGCCGCCGACACCGCCGCCGCGAAAGCCGAACGCGCGTCGGTGCTCATCGCCGGCCCGCTCGGACTGTGCTATCTGCCCGCATTCGTGTGTCTGGGCATCGTGCCTGTCGTCGTCGGGTTGGCCGGTGACGTTCTGCAATCGGGAGTGCTGTGAGCACAGAGGGAAGGGGACATGGTCGATGAGACAACAGTTGAGGGAGTTGCAGGCGCGTCTGGTCGTGCTGGCCGTCGACGACGACGGCATGTCCACCGTGGAATACGCCATCGGGACCGTGGCCGCGGCGGCATTCGGGGCGATCCTGTACACGGTGGTCACCGGCGACTCGATCGTCGGCGCGCTGAACAACATCATCAGCCGGGCGCTGAACACCAACGCCTGAGCGGGGATGCCGGCGGTGTCACGGTCGAAGCCGCGTTCGCGTTGCTGTCGCTGGTGGCGGTGCTCGCGGTGTGCCTGGCCGGTCTCACGACGCTGGCGATGCAGGTCCGGTGTATCGACGCGGCGCGGGAGGCGGCGCGGCTGGCGGCGCGCGGTGACGACGGCGCGGCCGCTGTCGCCGGCCGCATCGCGCCGGCAGGAGCGGCCATCGAGGTCCGCCGGGACGGCGACCTCGTCGCGGCCACCGCCTCGACCACGTCGCGACTCTTGCCGGGCGTCCGGATCACCGCGCGCAGTGTCTCGGTGGTGGAGCCCGGCGCGTGACGAGCGGGGAGCGGCGGCCGTCGTGGCTGCGGCGGCGATCGCGGCGGTGCTGGCCACGACGGCAGCAGCTGCGACGCTCGGGGCGGCTGCGGTGGCGCGTCACCGCGCCCAGGCTGCCGCCGATCTCGCTGCCTACAGTGCGGCGATCCGGTTGACGGCGGGACCTGAGGCCGCCTGCGCGACAGCGCGCTCCATCGCCGGGATGACCGGCGCGTCGGTGACGGCCTGCCGGGTCGACGGCCTCGACGTCACGGTCGAGGTCAGCGTCGCGCTCGGTCTCTCGTGGGCGCCCGGTCCGGCGCGCGCGGTGGCCCGCGCCGGACCGGTGGATGGGTTTACGTCCAGGTAAGGCGGGCTACGCCACGGCTATGACCGGCCACGAAATCCTGGGCGGCCGCTACGAATTGCGTGGTGTGCTGGGCAGCGGCGGGATGGCCGAGGTGCGCGAGGCGTTCGACACGCTGCTGCGTCGCCCGGTGGCGGTCAAGATGCTGCATCCCAACCTCGACGACCCCGAGTACCACGGCCGGTTCACCCAGGAGGCCCGCGCCGCAGCAGCACTCGAACATCCGAACATCGTCGCGGTACACGACTTTTCCGAGCACGAGGGCCGGCCGTTCATCGTGATGGAGCGGCTGCCCGGCACCACCCTGGGCGACCTGATGGCGCGCGGACCGATGACCCCGCTGCAGGTGCGTGCGATGCTCGACGACGTGCTGTCAGCACTCGGCGCCGCGCACCGCGCCGGAGTGCTGCACCGCGACGTCAAACCGGGCAACATTCTGCTCTCGGCCACCGGTGACGCGCTGAAGGTCGCCGACTTCGGGATCGCCAAGACCGCGGACGCGGTGAACCACACGCAGACCGGTCAGATCATCGGGACCATGTGCTACCTGAGTCCCGAACGGCTGGCCGGGGCGCCGGCGTCGGTGGCCGATGATCTCTACGCCGTCGGCATCATCGCCTATGAGGCGCTACTCGGCCGCCGCGCCTTCCCGCAGGACCACCCCGTCGCGGTGGCCCACGCGATCGTCAACGCCCCTCCGCCACCGCTGTCTTACTGCCGACCCGATGTCGACCCGGGCCTGGCGTCGGTGGTCGAGCGCGCCATGGCCCGCGACCCGGCGCACCGCTTCTCGAGCGCCGACGAGATGCGCGCGGCGCTGACCGGACCCCTCCCCGTCACCGCGCCACCGCAGACCCGCGTGATGCCGGCCCCGCTGCCACCGCCGACCGGAAACCGTCCGGTGCCGGTCCGCAACCAGACCCGGACGTGGGTGCTGGTCGGCGGGATCGCCACGGCGTTCCTCGTAGCCGGTATCGCGCTGGCGATGCAACCGTTCTCATCGTCCCCGGCGCCGGCGCAGCCGGTCGGCACCAGCTCCGCCGTACCGGCCCCACCGCCCCCGCCGACCACCACGCCGTCGGCTCCACCCGTGGTGCAGCCGGTCGAGTCCGCACCGCCTGGCCCGCCGGCGGCGAAACCGGGCAAGCCGAACAAACCCGGCAAAGCGGAAAAGAAAGGGCCTGGCAACGGTCGGGGCGGGCCGAACGGCCGTTAGCGGCCGCGCCGCCAACCCGACGATGCGCGGGCAGGCCGTTGTTCGCGCGTGTCCACGTCGGCGAGCTCCTCGGCAGTGGGGGCCCGCAACACCGCCAGGCCGGCGAGTACCCCGTCCTCGAGCTCGACCCGGTGCACGGTGACGTGCAGTGGTGTCCACTCGCCGTCGCGGTCGGCCAGCCGCACCACACCGGAGGCGGGTCCGGTGGCGAACTGCTGTGCCATCGCCGCCGTGACGTCTCGGTCGTTCGGATGGATCAGCTTGGCGCTGCGCATGCCGGCACGCCAGTCGAAGAACGGCGGCGGATCGTCGAGCCACTTGAGGAGCGTCCATTTCACGGGATCGACCAGCGCGCGGTGGCGGCCGGGTTCGGCCAGCCCGTCGAGGATGCGTTGCGCGAGCAGGTTCTGCTGGATGCTGTTGCCTTCCGGGACGGTGCGCCAGTTCATCGCGCGGCAGATCACCCGCTCTGTTCCGTCGGTCCGGTCCAGTAGTGACCGCGACACGAATCCGACGGTGATCGGCTGTCCCTGGTAATCGTTGACGTCCCAGGTGGAACAGATCGTCACGCCCGGCTGCGGCTTGATCACCATCCCCAGCACCTTGGCCTCATAGGGGTTGAGGTCGCGACGCGGGAGGTCGTCGACGAATGCACGGCCCTGCAGGTTCTGGCGGCTCGGATCCCAGCCACCGACCCGCAGCGACTCGGTGGTGTCGGTGGCGGTACCCGCGCTCAGATCCCAGATCAGCGGACCGACCAGTGGTCGCGGTGGCGGCTCGTGATCGACCGACCCGATCCAGATCTGGACCCCGTGGATCACCCCGTCGGACATCTGCACCACCTCGGTGCGGATCACCTGGTGGTTCTTCGGGGTGATGCTGGTGAGACCGGTTCCGGCCCGCACGGTTTCGCTGATCGCGGTCTGGATGGCCATCAGATGCGGGTTGCGGCGCAGATGTTTGCCGATCGGGATGAGGTTGCGGGTGTGGACGCCTTCCGCGACCACCACGGGCTCGTCGCCGAGTGTCTCCACGAGCAACCAGTCGTGGTTCATGAGGGTGATCCTACCGAGACGTGCCTGCGCGTACCCGCGTCACCGCGTCGACGACCAGGCGCAGCACCGCCACCGCGCCGGCCTTGTCGAGTGGGTCGTTGGCGTTGCCGCACTTGGGCGACTGCACACACGACGGGCAGCCCGACGGGCATTCGCAGGACTCGATGGCCGATGCGGTGGCGGCCCACCAGTCGGCGATGACGTCGAAACCCCGGGCGGCGAAACCCGCACCGCCGGGATGTCCGTCGTAGACGAAGATCGTCGGCAGTCCGTCGACGGGTCCGATCGCCGTGGAGACCCCGCCGATGTCGCCGCGATCGCAACTGGCCACCAGCGGCAGCAGTCCGATCGCGGCGTGCTCGGCGGCATGCAGGGAGCCCGGGACGCGTAACGGGTCGATTCCGTTGCGCAGCAACATCTCCGGGGTGACGGTGCACATCACCGCCATGGTGTCCAACGTGCGGGTCGGCATCTCCAACTCGACGAAATCGATGACCTCGCCGTCCATCCGGCGTCGCAGGTACCCGGTGACGGTGTTGCTGACCGACACCGGGACGAGGCCGACGGTCACCTCGCCGTGGGTGGCGCGCCGGCCCTCACCGGTGACGCTGATGTCGGTGACCTCACGGGCGAACGTGGTGTAGCCCGGATCTTCGGGATGGACGAACGCCACCCCGGTCTCGAAGTCCAGCGAGTCCACCACATACGTCTCCCCCTGGTGCAGATACACCGCACCCGGATGCACGCACGCGGGCGCCTGCCCGGCGCCGGCGCTGCCGAGCATCCGGCCCGTGCCGTCCTCCAGGATCGCGATCTGGCCGCCGGTACCGCCGCGAATGTCCACCGCCGGGTGGGGATCCAGACCCGGCGACGCGAAATATCCGGCCGGTCGTCGGCGCAGCAACCCGTCGTCGACGAGCGCCGCGGCCACCTCCTCGGCGTCCCACAACCGCACCTCGGCCTCGGTGAGCGGCAGTTCGGTTGCGGCGCAGAGCAGTTGAGGACCCAGCACGTATGGGTTCGACGGGTCGATGACGACCCGTTCGATCGGCTCGTCCAGCAGGGCGGCAGGGTGATTGACCAGGTAGGTGTCGAGGGGATCGTCGCGGGCGATCATCACCACCAGCGCGGCCTGCCCACGCCGCCCGGCGCGGCCGGCCTGCTGCCAGAACGACGCCACGGTTCCCGGGAACCCGGCCAGCACAACGGCATCCAGCCCCGCGATGTCGATGCCGAGTTCGAGCGCATTGGTGGTCGCCACGCCGCGCAGCCGACCGTCAGACAGTGCCGCTTCGAGTTCGCGGCGATCCTCGGCCAGATAGCCCGCCCGGTAGGACGCCACCTGTTCGGCCAGATGCGGTGCGGTGTCGGCCAACCTGGTGCGCACGCCGAGCGCGACCAGCTCGGCGCCGCGCCGCGACCGCACGAAGGTCAAGGTGCGCGCGCCCTCGGCGACCAGATCGGCCATCACGCGGGCGGCCTCTGCGCCCGCCGAACGCCGCACCGGCGCACCGTTCTCGCCGACGAGGTCGTCGATCAGCGCCGGTTCCCACAGCGCGACCGTCCGCGCGCCGTGCGGTGATCCGTCGTCGGTCACCTCGACCACGGTCTGGCCGATCAACTCCGAAGCGGTGACCGCGGGTTCGGCGGTGGTGGCGCTGGCGAAGATCACCGTCGGCATGTCGCCGGCCGGCCGGTACCGGGCGCACAGGCGCAGCAGGCGCCGCAGCACCATTGCGACGTTGGACCCGAAAACTCCGCGGTAGTGGTGGCATTCGTCGACGACGACGTAGCGAAGGTGGCGCAGGAACACCGCCCACTTCGCGTGGTTGCGCAGCAGCGACAGGTGAATCATGTCGGGGTTGGAGAAGATCCAGCGGGACCGTTCCCGCGCGAAGCGCCGCACCTCGGTAGGGCTGTCGCCGTCGTAGGCGGCCGGCGCGACGTCGGCAAGCGCCGCGATCTCGCTCGTCAGTGCCGTCGCCGCGCGCAATTGGTCGTGCCCGAGCGCCTTGGTCGGGGACAGATACAGCGCCCGGGCGCGCGGATTCTCGACCATGGCCGTCAGAATCGGCAACTGGAAGGCCAGCGACTTGCCCGAGGCGGTCCCGGTGCTCACCACGACATGGCGGCCGTCGCGAGCCAGTTGCGCAGCAGTCGACTGGTGCGACCACAACGCGGTCACACCCCGATCATGGAACGCGCGCACCACATCTGGATCGGCCCAGCGCGGCCATGCGACCGCCGCGGCCTGTCGCGCCGGAAGGTCGGCGACGTGCCGCAGCGGCGTCTCGCCGGCCGCGGTCCCATCTAGCGCGCACGCCAGCAGCTGCCGGCCGAAATCGGCCACCGGCTCTGCCAAACCTGCCCTCCCCGGGTGCTGCACATCGACTCTCTGTGGTGAATTGTTCCCTACACCGAGATCAGAACACCTCGTCAGACTGTCGCAGCGGCCCTGAACGTGGTTGACTTACCCCGGTCGCAGCTTCTGTGTTCGTGTATCAGCACTCGCAGGAACGACGTTGCGATCGCGGTTCCTGCGAGGGTTGTAGGTCGGGTCGAGTTCCGAGCACTCCACGAAGGTATGGCGGTCGGAACGGGCCCGGTCTTCCGAATAACGGAGGACCGCCCGGTGAATACAGAGAAGGAATGTACGAAAGATGCCACAGGGAACTGTGAAGTGGTTCAACGCGGAGAAGGGCTTCGGCTTCATCGCCCCCGAGGACGGCTCCGCTGACGTTTTTGTCCACTACACGGAGATTCAGGGTTCCGGCTTCCGCACCCTTGAAGAAAACCAGAAGGTCGAGTTCGAGGTCGGTCAGAGCCCCAAGGGTCCCCAGGCCACCGGCGTCCGCGCCGTCTGAGCCCATCCGGGTTCACCACAAAGCTCTGCGCAACCCCCGCGTCGTCACCGAGACGGCGCGGGGGTTGTCGTTGTGGCGGGTACAGCCGGCGGGAGCGCGCCCTGCCTTACTGTCAGTGCTGTGAGCCAGCTGTCCTTCTTCTCGGCGGAGTCGGTGCCCCCGACGATCGCCGACCTGACCGGGATCCTGGCTGCCCCCGGACAGGTGGTGCTGGTCGGTGGGGAACACGGACAGGGCGCGCGGCTGTCCGTTGTCGTCGACGCGATGTGGCGCGCCGAGGGGCTCGCGGAGATGATCACCGATGTCGGTCTGGCGCCGGAGATCGCGCGCACCGACGAGAACTCCCCACTCGTGCGTACCGCGGTGGACGTCCGTCTGGTCGGGATCGCATCGGACTGGACCCGGGGAGCGGTCAAGACCGTGCCCCCGGAGTGGCTGCCCGGTCCACGCGAGCTCCGGGCGTGGACGCTGGCCGCCGGCGTCCCCGAAGCCGACCGCTACCTGCTCGGGCTGGATCCGCACGCCCCGGACACCCACGCGCCGCTCGCGTCGGCGTTGATGAGGATCGGAATCGCCCCGACGTTGATCGGGACCCGAGGGTCCCGACCGGCGTTGCGGGTCAGTGGCCGAAGACGCCTGTCTCGGCTGGTAGAGAACGTGGGGGAGCCACCGGCCGGCGGGGGAGCAGTGGCGTATTGGCCGCGGATATAGCAGTGTCGGGCGCACCGGTGCAGGGGGAACCGGTTTGCGTCCGTAGGCGCAGGGTGTCAAATTGGCAGTTGCCAGGGCAGGCAGCATGGATTCAGATGTTGTGCCCGCGGGCAACAGGAGAAAGTGGAGCAAGACCAAATTGGCTGACGGCGACCGCGCCAGCGGGGGAAATGGGACTGTCCGGCGACTCGTCATTGTCGAGTCGCCCACCAAAGCGCGCAAAATCGCCGGTTACCTGGGCTCCAACTACATCGTGGAGTCGTCCCGGGGACACATCCGGGACCTGCCGCGCGCCGCGGCCGACGTGCCGGCCAAGTACAAATCCGAGCCGTGGGCGCGCCTCGGGGTCAATGTCGACGCGGACTTCGAGCCGCTCTACATCATCAGCCCCGAGAAGAAGAGCACCGTCGCCGAGCTGAAGGACAAGCTCAAGAACGTCGACGAGCTGTATCTGGCCACGGACGGTGACCGCGAGGGCGAGGCGATCGCCTGGCACCTGCTCGAGACGCTCAAGCCGCGCGTCCCGGTCAAGCGGATGGTGTTCCACGAGATCACCGAGCCCGCCATCCGGGCCGCCGCCGAGGATCCGCGCGACCTCGACAACGCGCTGGTCGACGCGCAGGAGACCCGCCGCATCCTCGACCGGCTCTACGGCTACGAAGTGTCGCCGGTGCTATGGAAGAAGGTCGCGCCGAAACTGTCGGCCGGCCGCGTGCAGTCGGTGGCCACTCGCATCATCGTGCAGCGCGAACGCGAACGCATGGCGTTCCGCAGCGCCGGCTACTACGACGTCACCGCCGAGTTGGACGCCAGCGTCTCCGACGCCCAGGCCACCCCGCCGACGTTCTCGGCCAAGCTGAACACCGTCGACGGCCGCCGGGTCGCCACCGGCCGGGATTTCGACTCGCTCGGTGCGGTCAAGAAGCCCGACGAGGTGCTCGTCCTCGACGAGTCGGCCGCCAACGCGCTGGCCGCAGGGCTGCAGGGCGCGCAGCTGCAGGTCGCCGCGGTCGAACACAAGCCGTACACGCGCCGGCCGTATGCGCCGTTCATGACCTCGACGCTGCAGCAGGAAGCCGGGCGCAAGCTGCGGTTCTCCTCCGAGCGCACGATGAGCATCGCCCAGCGGCTCTACGAGAACGGCTACATCACCTACATGCGTACCGACTCGACCACGCTGTCGCAGTCGGCCATTGACGCCGCCCGCAACCAGGCCCGTCAGCTCTACGGCGAGGAATACGTCCACCCCACGCCGCGGCAGTACACCCGCAAGGTCAAGAACGCCCAGGAGGCCCACGAGGCCATCCGCCCCGCCGGTGACGTGTTCTCCACGCCGGGGCAGCTGCACAGCCAGCTCGACAACGACGAGTTCCGGCTTTACGAGCTGATCTGGCAGCGCACGGTGGCCTCCCAGATGGCCGACGCGCGCGGCACCACGCTGAGCCTGCGCATTGCCGGTCAGGCCCGGACGGGTGAGCAGGTCGTGTTCAACGCCAGCGGCCGCACCATCACGTTCCCGGGCTTCCTGAAGGCCTACGTGGAGAGCATCGACGACCTCGCCGGTGGCGAGGCCGACGACGCCGAGAGTCGGCTGCCGAACCTGACGCAGGGCCAGCGGGTGGACGCCAAGGCGCTCAGCGCCGACGGGCACACCACCTCACCGCCCGCGCGCTACACCGAGGCGTCGCTGATCAAGGCGCTCGAAGAACTCGGCATCGGCCGGCCGTCGACCTACAGCTCGATCATCAAGACCATCCAGGACCGCGGCTACGTCCACAAGAAGGGCAGCGCGCTGGTCCCATCGTGGGTCGCGTTCGCGGTGATCGGTCTGCTCGAGCAGCACTTCAGCCGCCTGGTCGACTACGACTTCACCGCGGCGATGGAAGACGAACTCGACGAGATCGCCGCGGGTAACGAGCGCCGGTCCAACTGGCTGTCGAACTTCTACTTCGGCGGCGACCACGGCGTCGACGGCTCCATCGCCCGTGCGGGCGGGCTCAAGAAGCTCGTCGGCGGCAACCTCGAGGAGATCGACGCTCGAGAAGTCAACTCCATCAAGCTGTTCGACGATGCCGAGGGTCGCGCGGTCAACGTGCGGGTGGGGCGCAACGGCGCCTACCTGGAGCGCATGATCGTCGGCGAGGACGGTGAGCTCACCCCACAGCGGGCCAACCTGAAAGACGAGTTGACCCCCGACGAGCTGACCCTGGAGTTGGCCGAAAAGCTCTTCGCCACACCGCAAGAGGGACGTTCGCTGGGTGTGGACCCGGAGACCGGCCACGAGATCGTCGCCAAGGACGGCCGCTACGGGCCGTACGTCACCGAGGTGCTGCCGGAACCCCCCGAGGATCCCGACGCGGGCGCCACGGCGAAGAAGGGCAAGAAGCCGACCGGGCCCAAGCCGCGCACCGGATCTCTGTTCCGCAGTATGGATCTGGAGACGGTGACGCTCGAAGACGCGCTGAAACTGCTGTCGCTGCCTCGAGTCGTCGGCGTGGACCCGAACACCAACGAGGAGATCACCGCGCAGAACGGCCGCTACGGCCCATACCTGAAGCGCGGCACCGATTCTCGTTCGCTGGCGACCGAGGACCAGATCTTCTCCATCACCCTCGACGAGGCGCTGAAGATCTACGCCGAACCGAAACGCCGTGGGCGCCAAGGGGCGGCGACCCCGCCTCTGCGCGAGCTGGGCACTGACCCGGCCAGCGGCAAGCCGATGGTGATCAAGGACGGCCGGTTCGGTCCCTATGTCACCGACGGGGAGACCAACGCGAGCCTGCGCAAGGGTGACGACGTCGCGTCGATCACCGACGAGCGCGCCTCCGAACTGCTCGCCGACCGCCGCGCTCGCGGCCCGGTGAAGAAGAAGGCGCCGGCGAAGAAGAAGGCCGCGGCCAAGAAGTCCCCGGCCAAGAAAGCCGCGAAGAAGAGTTGAGTCGGGTCAGGTCGAGTGGCTGACGTTGCTGCGGACCTGACCGTCATGGCGGGCGATCGCCTCGTCGGGTGAGGCGAGGTTGACCGGCCGGGCCAGCTGGGTCGGAGCGGTCCGGCCCCGCAACTCCACGGTTTCGCCGACGTTCCAGCACAGCGCCTCGGCGTCCAGCGCGTCGCTGACCGCGACCGCCGACGCGAGCACGTGGCCCTTCTCCAGCTTGGCCAGTTCGGTCAGCCGCGCGGCCTCGTTGACCGGGTCGCCGATCACGGTGTACTCGAAGCGGGCCTGGGCGCCGATGTGCCCGGCGATCGCGCGTCCCGCCGAGACCCCGATGCCGAAGTCGGTCTCGCCGAGCACCTTGATCAGCTCGTCGTGCAGTTCGCGCGCGGCGGCCAGCGCGCCGCCGGATGCGTCGGGATGCTCGATCGGGGCGCCGAAGATGGCCAGCGCCGCGTCACCCTGGAACTTGTTGACGAAGCCGCCGTGCCGGTTGACGGTGTCGACCACCACGCGGAAGAACTCGTTGAGCAGGTTGACCACCTCGGCGGCCGGGATGGTCGCGGCCAGGCGCGTCGACCCGACCAGGTCGACGAACAGCACGGCGACCTCGCGTTCCTGTCCGCCGAGTTCGGTGCCGCGTTCCAGCGCCCGCCGGGCCACGTCCTCGCCGACGTAGCGGCCGAACAGGTCCCGTAGTCGCTGTCGTTCGGCCAGGTCGCGCACCATGTCGTTGAAGCCGGCCTGCAGCAGGCCGAGCTCGCTGGCGTCGTAGATCTGCATGTGGGCGTTGTAGTTGCCGCGCTGCACCTCGCCGAGCGCCCAGCGCAGCTGCCGCAGCGGGTCCGCGATCGACATGGCCACCAGGACCGTCGACGACAGCCCGATCACGAGTGCGACGATGGCCAGCAGCAGGATCGTCGTCAGCAACTGGTCGGCCGGTGCGGTCAGCACCGCGAACTTGCTGGCCACCAGCGCCAGCACGATGGCCAGCACCGGGACCCCGGTGGACAGCACCCACGTCAGCACCTGACGCAGGATCACCCCGGGGGCCTGGAAGGTCTCCGGGACGCCGCCGCGCAGGGCGGCCACGGCGACCGGCCGCAGCACGCGTTCGGACTGCAGGTAGCCGATGATCGCGGTGGCGGTGGCGCCCAGTCCGGTGGCCACGGCCACCACCGGGGCGGACTTGCTGGCCACCGGCCAGCTGGCCACGATGAACACCACCGAGCCGAGCAGCCAGTTCGTGGCGCTGATCAGCGACCGGTAGAACGGCATTTTCAACGCGCGAATGCGGGCGACCTCGGTGTCTCCGGGGTCGCGGTCCCCGAGCAGCATCTCGCGGCGCTGCCAGCGCATCACCGGAATCAGCATGCGCAAGGTCAGGTAGGACGCAACGGTGAACGAGATGAACAGGTAGCCCAGGAAGATCGCCAGGTTGTAGGCCGGCAGATCCTGCAGCTGGATGCGGTCCTCGGGCGGCAGCCCGAACCGCAGGAAGCCGAGCACCAGCAGCGCGCCGATGATGTCGGCCTGCAGCATGCCCAGCGTGAACACCGGCCATGGCGTGCGCGCGACCCATCGGACGAATGCGCTGATTCGCCCCATGTCGGTCGCGTCGGTGGTCATTGCTTCACCGTAGTAGGCGGAGGCGACGCCGACGGGGCCTCTGAGACGGACGTGTCGGTTCGCAGCACTACTGTTATCGGCGATGGACGGGGTTTTCTCACGTCTGGTGGGTCAAGACGCAGTGGAGGCGGAGCTCATCGCCGCGGCGCGCGCCGCTCGTGGTGACGCGCCTCACGCCGACGCCTCCGATGAGGTCGGCGTCATGACGCACGCCTGGCTGATCACGGGTCCGCCCGGGTCCGGGCGCTCCATCGCGGCACTGTGTTTCGCTGCCGCGTTGCAGTGCACCGCCGACGGCCGCCCGGGCTGCGGACAGTGCCGGGCGTGTTCGACGACGATGGCCGGCACCCACGCCGACGTGCGTCGCATCGTGCCCGAGGGGCTGTCCATCGGGGTGGACGCGATGCGTTCCATCGTGCAGATCGCGTCGCGCAGGCCGGGGACCGGGCGCTGGCAGATCGTGGTGATCGAGGACGCCGACCGGCTCACCGAGGGCGCGGCCAACGCGCTGCTGAAGGTCGTGGAGGAGCCGCCGCCGTCGACGGTGTTCCTGCTGTGCGCGCCGTCGGTGGATCCGGAGGACATTGCGATCACCCTGCGGTCGCGCTGCCGTCACGTCGCGTTGACCACGCCGCCGGTGGCGGCCATCGCGCAGGTGCTCATCGAATCCGACGGCATCCCCGAGCCGGCCGCGAACTGGGCGGCCTCGGTCAGCGGTGGCCACGTCGGACGTGCCCGGCGGCTGGCCACCGACGAGCAGGCCCGCGAGCGCCGCAAACGCGCCCTCGGGCTGGCCCGCGATGCAGCCACGCCGTCTCGGGCGTACGCCGCCGCCGAAGAACTGGTCGCGACCGCCGAAGCCGAGGCCAAGGCCCTCACCGAGGGCCGCAACGAGAGCGAGGCCGAGGAGCTGCGCACCGCGCTGGGCGCGGGCGGGACCGGGAAGGGCACCGCCGGCACCATGCGCGGCGCGGCGGGCGCGCTGAAGGACCTGGAGAAACGACAGAAATCCCGGCAGACGCGCGCCTCGCGGGATGCGCTGGATCGCGCCCTGATCGACCTCGCGACGTACTTCCGGGACGCACTGCTGGTCGCCACCGGAGCCGGCGAGGTCACCGCGAACCACCCGGACATGGCCGAGCGCGTCGCCGCCATGGCCGCGCACGCCTCCCCGGAGGCGTTGTTGCGCTGCATCGAGGCTGTGCTCGACTGTCGCGAGGCGCTGGCGATCAACGTCAAGCCGAAGTTCGCCGTGGACGCGATGGTCGGCACGGTCGGGCAGGCGCTGCGCAGCTGAGGTCCGGCGGGCAGGAGCGCAGCGACCCGGGGATCGACTTGGGCGCGCACGAGCGCCTGCCGTAGACTCCTCCCGTCCGACAGCGCCGCCTTAGCTCAGTCGGCAGAGCGATTCACTCGTAATGAATAGGTCGGGGGTTCGATTCCCCCAGGCGGCTCCACACGTTCCTTCGGCATCGAATGAGCCGGAGGCTGCAGAACTGCCGCGATTTGCGCGGACGTTTCCCCAACCCCATAGATCGCGACGGTGTGGGTCAAATTTCTGAATTGAGTTGTGAGACCGCTGGGGCATACTGCTCACTAGGGACGAACGCGGGCATCCGGGGGAGGCGGGTGAAGAATGACTGTCGACATCTTCAAAGATCCGCTGTATACGCCGCGTGAAGTCTCGGCTTATCTGGCAATTCCCAAATCAACGGTGTACAGCTGGCTGCGCACGCCTTCGCGAGGGGGAGCACCGCTGGTGCATCAAGTACCGGTGGCGCACAGAGGAATGGCCTCGGTTCCTTTCGCCGCTCTGGTCGAGGCCTTTGTGCTGCGTGCGCTCCGCAACGAGTTGAAGTTCACGAAGCGACAGATTGCGGACACCGTGACGGATGTTCGTGAAAAGTTCGGTACAGATTTCGCCTTGGCCAGTAAGCGAATCGCGACCGACGGCATTGACATCTTCATTCAGCACGCCGATGACCAGTTCGACCGCGTCGGTGATCATCAAATCGTGATACGCGATGTTGTCGGCGATTATCTGCGGTACATCACGTGGGACGACGCCACCGATTACGCTGCCCGCCTACAGCTTCGTGCCTTCGGTGAGGACGCCAAAGTGATCGTCGATCCGCGCTTCGCGTGGGGCGAGCCAGTCGTCGAGCGCAACAAGGTTCCAGTCCGCTCGGTGCTCGACCTGTGGGCCGCTGGTGAACCTTTGACCGTTGTTGCCGACGAGTACGGATTATCCGTGGCGGAGACCGAAGCGATATGTCGCGTTGGACTCAAACGGGCCGCCTGAATTCTTCCTCGATCGAAGCCTCGGCAGACGCGTCGCCGAAGGGTTGACCGAACTCGGCTGGCGCATACACCGTGTGGTGGACCATTTTCCGAACGACGCCCAGGATGTTGCCGACGACGTTTGGATGCGCTATGGCCTCGAGCGAGGGTGGTACCCGCTCCATAAGGACGGTCGTATTCGGGGAACGGAAGCCGAACGACGGCCACTGATCGAGTACGACGCACCGATGTTCTATCTCGACAATCAGCAACTGAGGATTGACGACATGGTGCAGCGGTTCCACTCGGCGCAACGCCAGATCTACACGAAGGCGCGAAACTCCGGGGCCGCGTGCTTCGCAGTTTCGAGCGGTGGGATTCGACGGACATGGCCGTGAAAACTGTCGGGGCAGGCGGCTCCACGTTCCCGGCCCGCAGCGCCGACCGTGCACCGGTGGCGGTGTAAGCGCCGATTCTGCGCCCTGGACGCACGCTCGGCGCTACAGCCGGCTCACCCCGTCTCCGGTCAGCTCGTCCCGCACCGCGTCGACGCGGCCGGTCATCGCCAACAGCAACGCTTCCCCGGCTCCGCGCACCTCGGGGCCGCGCCCGGCCGACCAGTCCAGATCGGTCGCGACCAGACGCAGACCCCGGGTGCGTCGCGCCGCGATGACCGGGCTGATCCGCGCGTAGGTCAGACAGACCCGCAGCGCATCCTCGGCAACCGTGCGCGGCAACCCCAACGGTCGGCGGACGTCCTGCTGGTGGATCAGGCACTCGATCAGCGCGACCCGCCCGCCGTAGAGGCCGCCGGCGCCCGACGGTGCGGCGCCTCGGTCCATCAGGTCGACCAACTCGGCGGGCGTTGCCGCCGCCACCTGAGGTTGGATCGCGGCGTTGACGCGGTCCACGTCGCCGCGGGCAGCGACCATCCGACGCAACAGCCGAAAGACATCCTGGTCCAGATACCCGACGGTGTGGGCGGCGACGTCGCGCACCGACCATCCCGCGCACAGGCTGGGTGCGGCCCACTGCTGCGCAGTCAATCCGGCGAGCAGGTCGGCGAATCCCGACCGTTCACGCTCGGCGAGTTGGGGGACGCGCACCTTCTAGCCCTCGATCACCTCGCGGGCCACCTTGCACGCGGCGTTGGCCGCTGGGAATCCCGCGTACCCGGTGGCGTGGTAAATGACCTCGGCGATCTCGTCATCGGTCAACCCGTTGTTGCGCGCGATCGTGACATGGAACTTCAGTTCGTCGGTGGCGCGCAACGCGATCAGGATGCCGAGGGTGACTAGGCTGCGGTGAGCAATGATCAGAACCTGTGGATGAGCCTCGGTGAGGGGGCGTGAAAGTGGGCGCACCTTCCCGAGGATGATCTGAAT